>CAZOXN010000054.1:3107-9863 GCA_964583655.1 uncultured Desulfarculaceae bacterium
GTTGAGTACCTGCAAGAACTCCTGTTCCAGTTTCTCATCGCGAAGGGTCGAACCATTGGGCCCACGCATGCCGATGAGATACGCAAGGTTGGCACCCGGGTGCCTTGACTCCACCATGACATCGAAACGGTCGATCAGGGGCGCTATGATGGTGTTTGTCCCCCTGTCCTGATAATTGGCGGTGGCGAACAGACAGTACTCCGTGTTGATTATCGAGTCGTTGAGATAGCCCCAGTTGCCTCGGTCCACCCCGTCCAGGATCATGCTCTGCTTGGTCTCAGGGAGTCGGTTGATCTCATCCACTATCTTGATGGGGAGGAGCGTGAAGTGGGACCAGACGACGACCTCCTCTCCGGTGTTGAGCCTTCCCAGGTCCGGGCGACCGATGATCTTCTCTTCGGTCTGTTCCGGATGCCCTGGGACCTCGCTGCCCCAGATGATGCCCAGGGGGAACCTGTACAAGAGCGCGCACACATACTCGGCCGAGGTGGTCTTGCCGAGGCCAGGTTCTCCGATGATCAGCTGTTTGCCCTGCCGCAGACCCGTCAGCAGGCTGATGAGCAGGGGTGTGCTGAACTGCCTGCCTTTGACCTCGACGTCGGGACGGTTCAGGTAGAGGTTCTCGGATATGTAGTCGTAGATCCCTTGGACCGTATCCCGCAAGGCCGTTTTCGACTGTGACTCCATCTTGGTATCGTTCGCCTTTCGTCTTCGTTTTCCGTCCCGAAATATCCCCCGGCCATCAGACTGGAGGCACAGGAGGGGATCTCCACCCGCATTTCTAGGGTAACACACGACCCTGGCCAAGACAACAACGCCGGAACTGTTGCGGGCCCAAGGGGTATCGGCTAGAATATGATCAGTTTGCCTAAGGGGACCCATCCTGTGACAGGGCCTATTGTGTGGGGTTTCGACGTGGACAGCGTGGTTGGGGACCTCTCCGCTGTGCTGGAGCGTGTCGCATGGGAAGTGTACGGGATAAAGGTCTCCCGTGCTCAGTTCACGGAGTTCCGTCTGGAGCAATGCCTGCCGTACGAGCCAGAGTTCGTCATGCAGTGGATAAGCCTGGCGCTGGAGCCAAAGTGGACCGAGCGCATGGAGCCTTATCCAGGGGCTGTTGAGGTCCTCACCATGTTGGCCGAGTCACAAGAACTGAGGTTCGTGACAGCTCGGCCCGAGGCCGAGCCGGTGCGTACCTGGCTTCGGCGGCATCTCCCGAAGGTCCCCCCCGAGAGGCTCCACATGGAGGCCGTGGGGAACTCCGGTTCCAAGGTCCGTGCCCTCAGGCAGTGGGGCGTCACCCACTTCGTGGACGATCACCTCGAGACATGCCTGGAGCTGAGCTACAACGGGATAGTGCCCATCGTCTTCGAGCAGCCTTGGAATGCAGGCCGTCATGGGTTCATAACCATCAGGGATTGGTGGGAGATAGGGCGTTGGATAGAGCTGGGCGAAGCCCCTCAGGAGAGTCGCCATGCCTAAGTCCAGGAGGAGGCCTGGCAGGGACGGGCCCAGGAAGATTGCGCCAGCGTCTCCTAAGAGGGAAGAACTCAGGAAGGATGGCGACGTGTCGCCCGATGCGGCCCATGCAAGATCCCCTGGCAGGGGCATGGACAGGAGATCCAGGGGCGTCGTCATCGGCCTCATGCTCAGCATGCTCGTCCTTTTCTTGCTCATCGCATGGATGGCCCCCGACACTACACAGGCGGACGCAAGGCCGAGGGGGGAGACCGTCTTGGCGAGGATCCTCCTGTTGCTCTCCCTTCTTGGGGTGACGTACGGTCTGTTGATGTGGGACCGAATCATCACGGTTTTCAGGCGCATATGGCCCAAGTCCGAACCCTGAGCCGCGGCCATTCCCCGGGTTCTCTGGAGCACACCAGCCGTAGACCAAAGTTGTCCCCTCCCCGTGAGGTGACGCACGTCCTGGCGCGCTTGAGGGAGAGAGGCTTCTCGGCCTTTCTGGTGGGCGGGGCCCTTCGCGATGCCATCCTAGGATTTGAAACCAAGGACTGGGATGTGGCCACCGAGGCGTCGTGCCAGGTGGTGATCTCCTTGTTCCCAAAGGTGATTCCCACCGGGGCGCGACACGGCACGGTCACCGTGGTCCTGGGCCCGGTGAAGGTAGAGGTCTCCTCTTTCAGGGGGGACGGGATCCTCGATGACCTGGGACACAGGGACTTCACCATCGACGCCATGGCATGGGACCCCGTGAACGGTGCGCTCATAGACCCGCATGGAGGCATGAGGGACTTAGAGGCCAAGGTGGTCAGGGGTGTTGGGGATCCGGCGGCCCGCCTAGAGGAGGATCCCCTGAGGGCCATGCGCGCATTTCGAATATGCGCGGAGTTGGGTTTTCGCATCCATCGAGGCACATCCCAGGCCATTGCCCAAGCAGCAAGAGGCCTCGAGAGGGTCTCATCTGAACGGATTCGCGACGAGCTGACCAGGGTCCTCCTGAGCCCTCGCCCCTCCTCCCCCCTGAAAGGCATGAGCAAGACCGGGATACTCCACGTTGTGCTGCCGGAGTTGACATGGGGTCCCAAGGTGACAGGGTCGGGCCTGAGCCGCAGGCTGGAGCGGGCCTTCCTCAGCCTGGATAGCGTGCCAGGTCGGACCCCGGTGCGATGGGCGGCCCTCTTGAGGGGTGTGCGTTGGGAACAGGGCGCCCTGAGGGAGAGGGGGACCGAGGTCCGTGAGGGCAGCGGCGCAGTGAGGGCCCTCATAGCTCGAGATGTCCTGTGGCGACTGAGGTTCAGCCGAAAGGACATACGCTCCATCACCCATCTGATCGCGTCGGCGGACCTGCTGGTCGGGTTGGAGCCTTCCGAGAACGCCGCCAGGCGTCTGGTGTGGAGGATAGGACGTGAATGGATCTCGGATGCGCTCGCCCTTCGCAGGGCAGAACTCGTGGCGGGCAAGGCGGAGGACCGTGACCTGGTGAGGCTCTCGGAGTTGGAGAAGAGGGTAGCGAACTTGATGCGCTCCCCCAAGGCAGTGGCGCTTCGGCCAGCGCTCAACGGCTTCGATGTGATGGAGATCCTCGAGATCCTCCCTGGTCCAAGGGTAGGGCAGATCCTCAGGTCCATGCAGGAGCTGGTGATCGAGGAGCCACGGCTCAACACTCGGAGGCGCCTCGAGGAGTGGCTCATACGGGAATACGCCCGTGGCTCTGAGGATTTCTGACCGCGACGGTCATAGAACGGATCATCTGAACCCAAGCGTCTCGAAAAGGAAATGATCGCCTCCCTTTGCGCGCCGGTCTCAGAGATGACATGTTTCCACTGCTGTCCGCCCATCCGGCCTGTTGGCCACGATACCGGAGGTCTCCGCGAGGTGTGGTCCCATGCCCTGAGGCACAATTCGAGAAATATCGACCGGATGTCCTCTGCCCCCAAGCCCATAGACGGTTGGACCTGCTGGGCCCTGGGGTTCCTGGATGATGAGGAGCGTCGGGTGGGGTGCCTCCTGCATCCCGCACGGAACCACGGTGAGGATCTCCGCCACCTGGTGGAGTTCGGGGGGAAGTGCGCTCGGGAGATGTGCCATGAAGCAAGGGTCTTCGAGGGGCTCGAGCAGGAGGAGAGGCGATGGTGTCTCGGGTGTGTCTCCTGGGAGGATTCCTTTGCCTACTCCAGTCGGAGGTCCAACCCCGTCTTTCGGCTACTGGCCTGGGAAGAGGTGGTGATCAGGGGCATGATAAGGAGGGAATCGGGGATCCCCCTGAGGCGGGAACGTCTCTTGGAGGAGTATTCCCCGCTGTTCACCACGCTCCAGCCCAGGGTGGACGGATACTGGATCGGTCGCCTGGTCTCCAATGACAACTGGACGTTTCTCCAACGCCATGGGCTTGCCTCATATCTCTGTTTCAGGGACTCCTTGAGTCATGAGGTGCGAGGGTCTTGGGGCGAGAGGGGGCCCGAGGACCACGATGGTCTCCCGATGGTGCACGTTCACCAGGTGCCGCTTTCGCTGTCGAGGTGGCTCAAGTTCGGTGTCGGGTTCTGGAGGGCCAGCACCGAGGAGATGACAGCCATCATGGGGTTGATGGAAGGGAGGTTCGAGGCCCTGGCCAAGGGGGAACGACCGTGAGGGAACGGATATATCGACGCTGCCGAGGCATATGAGGCAAAGGACAACGGGGATTCAGGCGTGCCCTCCAGAATCGCCACGGGCGAGGAGGCGGCCCTGCCAAGTGTCCCTGACCTCCAGTCGATGATGGATGGCTGCGAGGACCTGTTGTTTCTCGAGGGTCCAGAGGGGTGATACCAGGGAGCCCCTCGGGGGGTCAGCCGTGAGCCTCTGCACAGCCCAGTGAGGCGGGATCCTCTCCAGGATGTCGCAGACCGCTTCCACGTACCCCTCCAGATCCCAAGGACGGTACAGCCCTTGGGAGTACATGCGCTCGAGGGCAGTCCCATGGACGATGTAGAGGCAGTGGAGCTTCACCCCATGGAGGGGGAGGCTCGAGACCCGGGTCGCTGTTTGACGTATCTCCTCCATCCCTTCACCTGGAAGGCCGACTATCAGGTGGGCGCAGACGAGGATCCCCCTTCCGGCCGCGTCCCTCACAGCGCGGCAGAAGGTGTCGTAATCGTGTCCCCTGTTGATCCTGCGCAGGGTATCGTCCTGGGCGCTCTGGAGCCCTAGCTCCAACCAGACCATCCATCGGGGGACGTAAGACTGGAGGAGATCGAGTACTGGTTCGCCCAGACAATCTGGCCTCGTCCCGATGCACAGGCCGAGCACACCAGGGATGCTCAAGGCCTCCTCGTACAGGGCTCGGAGACGATCCAAAGGGCCGTATGTATTGGTGAAGGCCTGGAAGTAGGCCAAGAACCCCTTTGCCTTGTACCTCCTCCCAAGCGGTCCCATTGCCCCTCGGATCTGGTCGGCCACCCCCAGGCCCTTTTCCCAGGCACCCGTGCCGGAGCCCCTTGCGTCGCAGTAGATGCAGCCTTCTGTGGAGATGGTCCCGTCCCGGTTAGGACACGTGAACCCAGCGTCTATGGGGATCTTGTGCACGCGGAAACCGAACCTCTGCTTGAGGAATCTGCTGAGATCCAGATAGCGGCCTCCATTGGCCGAGGTGTTGTTCATCGAGGCTAGTCCGGTGGTGGGCGCCATCGTGCAAGCCCGGCACTCACCCATCATATGAAGCCGTTTCTCAAGCTGTTGAAGGCCTGCTCCAGGTCGTCAGGATGCTCGGCCATGAACCTGTCCAGTGCCGCCTCCACCCGCCTCCTCAGGCTGACGTCTCTCAGGTCTCCCACCCTCCGATAGGCCTGCCCCCTGCGGCCCAGGTTGTAGACGAGGCGGTCCCTCTCCGGCAGGGAGAGGTATTCGTCGATGACACCGAGCATCTTGGCCTTGTCTCCAGGGAGTTCTCCCTCCACCTCCTCCAGGAGGTTCAGGATATGATCGCTGGCTAGGTAGCTCGTGACACCTTCCAGATTCTCTACGAAGAGACGTTCTTCCCGGACTATCTCCTCCTCGGACTGGAGCTCGAACTCACCAGAAAGCAGCTTATCGTACAGGGGCATACCAGGGAGCACCGTCAGGGTCCTCATGCGGATGAAGTGCGGATTGATCTGGTTGATGACCCTGGCGCTCTCCACGGCGTGCTCCCTCCACCACTTCCTCCCGCCGAGCCCGAGGAGCATGTATTCGGAGAGGGATATCCCTGCAGCCACGACCTTTCGGCCAGCCTCAATGTGCTGAGCAGCAGTGACCCCTTTCTTCATGAACTTCAGGAGCGCGTCGCATCCAGATTCCATCCCCACGTGGATCCGGCTCAACCCGGCATCACGGAGGGCGACGAGCTCCTCCAAGGTCTTGCGGCGCAAGGTGCTGGACCTGGCGTATGAAGTGATACGCCTCACCGAGGGGAACGTGGCCCGGAGGAACTCCAGGATCTCGACCAGTTCGTCGGTCTCGAGGATGAGGCTGTTGGCGTCCTGGAGGAAGACCCTGTCGGCCCCGAAGTACATCCACGCGGCCACGGAGCGGTAGGAGTCTGGGTAATGGGCCGAGTCCCTCCAAATCGCTTGGATCAGGGCGTCGTCGATCCTTCCGCCGAGCCCGTAGCGCCACGAGAGGGCTTGGATATCGTTGTAGATCTCTCGGACGGCCTTTATGTCGTCCTTTATCTCCTGGACACTTCTTCGCTCAAAGGTCTTGCCCTTGTAGATGTTGCAGAACTGACAATTGTTCCAAGGGCAATTGCGAGTGATCCGCAACAACAGGCTCTTGGCCTCGCTGGGCGGCCTAATCGGTCCCTGTTCGAAAGAAAACGCCATAATATCTGTCACCTCAATGAAAGCCCGACGATCCCTCTGGCCGCGGCAAACGCGGCCATTCTCCTATCCCCTATTATATCTCGATTACGGGGATATTGGACCGTGGGTCGGTTTCCTTCGGCCGTCTCTCCTCCCAGAGCTTCAAGGCGCGAGAGCGGAGGGTCGGCGACAACCCATCACGTCGCGACACAAAGAGGAGATCCTGGGTCATGAGGAATCCCAACAACGGCAGCGATACGCCGAGGGGGGTATAGGGGTTGAGCACCAGGGCCTTTTTCACCCTGTATCGACTTATCCAGCGCTGAGACCTGGCCACCTCCTCCAGGACCCTTGGAGACACCGGTGTGCGGCTGGCCACCTTGAGGACCTCCGCCTCGGTGAGCCTCGGGTTGGAGAGGAGGTTTCGAATCACCCCCGGATCCTGGTCGTGAAGGAGCTTCTCCAGCCATCTCATGGC
>CAZOXN010000055.1:0-9856 GCA_964583655.1 uncultured Desulfarculaceae bacterium
CCCCTGCCCAAAGGGGGCGCGTCCTCTCCACCCAGCCCCTGGGGAGATGACCGTCGTCCCAGCTCAGGCCCTCCAAAGGATCCATGATCGCCACAGGGAGCCCCAAGCCCTCCTCCAGAAATGCCCCGAGCCCCTTGATCACGCTCCCACCCCCTGTGAGCAAGACCCTGGAGAAACCCAGCCTGCCGGTGATGTTGTCGTAGTAGGCCAGCGATCGCCTGACTTCCACCAGCAAGCCATCCATGAGGGGCCTGAGGGCGTGGGCCACCTCCTTGGGATCAGGGCCATCGGGCAGATGAGCCCCGCCCTTCAACCTCTCCGCGATCTCTCGGGAAACCCCGAACCTGGCCATGATCTCCTGCCTGAAGCCCCCCCCGGAGATGGGCAACTGTCGGCAGAAGAAGACCCCACCCTCCCTGAAGACATCCATAACTGTGCGACTCTCCCCCAGGTCCAGGAGGACTGCCGTCTCAGGGGCGCCTCGCCTGACCAGGAGATGCGCGTTGGCCAAGGCCAGGGGTCCCGCCTCTACGGCGTACGGCTGAAGCCCTGCCATTTGGAGCAAGGCCTTGTGTCTCTCCATGGCCTCCCTCGGCACCGCCACCAGAAGGACCTGACAGGTGGAGCCCTTCCTGTCATCCGCCACCACCTGGTAGCGCAGGATCACCTGCGAGGGGTCGTAGGGCATGTACTTGCGCGCCTCGAACTGTATCGAACGGGCGAAATCCTTGGGGGGCATCCTGGGGAGGGTGGCCTGGCGGATGATGATCCCAGAATCCGAAACCGAGGTAACGATGAGCTCCTTCTTCGGATGGACGTCCCTCAAGAGGGCCTTGGCCACCTCCGCTTGCGCCTCGATGTAAGCATCCGGCTTCTCCTCCCTGGGAGCGACCACACCGATCCCCATCTGGAGCACTCGAAAACCCCGGCCAGCCCGCTCCAGGCGGATCATCTTGACCGAGGCCTTGCCCACGTCAAGCCCAACCCTCACCCTTCCAGGCAGCAGATGGCGGGACTTCAAAGAGCGGGTCAGGACTACCCCTTCCGGAGGGGACGAAGGACCGGGCCTCTCCCCTTCGGCAGATCCCTGACCTTGATCCGGTGTCGTGAAAAGACTCCCTGCATCCCTCTCCCCCCGGATCACCTCCAGGAGCCTCTGGGTCGCGAGCAGATCGTCCTCGCCCTTCACCAACGCCCCTCTCACTCAGGTGCCATCAAGGCCAGTCATAGACCCTGAGGACGTCCTCCTTGTCGATCCAGAAGGCACCGCGAGGTTGACCTTCCGAGGGAGGCTCATCCCTGCCGCCGGCCCGATTACCCACCACGCCGAAGAGCCCCTCGCCTTCCCCTTTCGCACGCACTAGGAAGAGGGGGCCTTTGTCTCTTGACGCCGCAGACGCCCACCTCTTTGCGCTCTCGGCGTCGATGAACCAAGCCAGCGGTTCGCAATGAAAGCCCTTTCTCCCGCCACCGAGGCGAGGGAGGATCAGGGTCTCCCCGGTCCCGAGACGATCCGGATTGGTCAACCCAGGGTTGGCCATCTGGAGCGCCCTCATCAGTTGGGCCCCCAGCGGAACCCCGTAATGCCTCTCGACGATGGCCGAAAGCGTTTCACCCCTTCTTACCACGACTGTCGTTGCGGAATCAAGCTCCTCCAAGTCCTCAGGATGGAGCCTGAACCACTCCTCGCCGTCCCAAACGCGCCCGCTCCTCGCCTCCTCCTGCCGGAGCGAAGAGACCTGCTCCTCCCAGGGTGCAGAGACCTCCTCGAGCCCTGGACCGGGCGAAGAGGGGGAGACCTCGGCCGCGGCCCCCACGGGTTCCTCGGAAAGGCCGCCCTGAAAGGAAGACCCTGGGGCAACTGGCCTCAGGAATTCATAGGCGGCCGCCACCAAGGCCGCGAGAAAGAACAAGGCCGCGGCCCAGCCCCATCCCCTCCTGGTCGGACGCCTTGTCCCCAGTGGGAGACCATGGGTCATGTGGGCCTTGGCCTGTCGCACCACCTGGGCCGTCACTTCTTTCCTTCCGCTCACCAACGCCTTGAGCAGGGCGTGGTGGCAGAGGTTGATGATCCTCCTGGGGTGCCCAGCCGCGGCCCGATGGATCACCTTCACGGCCTGCTCCGTGAACAGGACACGGTCCGGAGACATGCCTGCCTGAACCAGGCGGTGGTGGATCATGGCCCTGGTTTCGTGAACGGACATGGGACCGAGCCTCAAGATGGCATTGACTCGGTCCAGGAGGTTCTTCATCCCCTTGATCCGATCCCAGAACTCCATCTGGGCGAAGACCACCACCTGCAGGAGCTTGTACTGGTTGCACTCGAAGTTGAGCAGTTCCCTTATGATCTCCAGCCCGGATGGGCTCAGCTTCTGGCCTTCATCCACCAGCAGTACAACGACCTTTCCTTCCTGCACCCCCTTCTTGAACAGGACGCCCTGGAGCTGGTCCTTGAGTTGGGTGACGGTGCCTTCCTCGGCGGGCTCTCCCCCCAGGAGCCTGAGGAGGTAATCCAGCATCTCCCGGTCCGACTGGAACCCTGGGTCCAGGAGGAGGTGGATCTCGAATCGATCCGGCTCCCCCTCGAAGGCCTTGAGCAGCACCCGGCTCAAAGTGGTCTTGCCGGTCCCCACCTCGCCCAGGACCACGTTGAGGCCCCTTCGGAGCCTGATGGCGATCTCCAGCATCTGCAGGGAGTCCTGACAGGATGGGGCGGCGTAGAAGAAATCAGGGTCCGGGGAATTGGAGAACGGCTCCCGCTTGAGGTGAAGGATCTCGTAGTATTCCATCAGTGACCCACCTCGCGCGCCTCCAGTTCCCTCCACCGGGTGACCTCCAGGGCGAAGGCCACGGGGAGACCGTAGTTCAGCATCGCACCCCCGGGCAGACAGATGCGGTCCACACGGAGGGTCGTTCGAAGTGCATCCTCGAAGAGGAGATCGTCCTCGAAGTCGCTGTCGCCGTCGTTGTCCACACCGTCAGCATCCCACAGGACGTCGATGGGGTCAGGCGAGACCGAGGGATCCAGGTACTGGAGATGTCCATCCCCAGGGGACCTGACCACGGTCAGGCCGTCCGATCCGTCCCTTCGGTAATAAAGCCTGTTGTCGCCGCTCCTGCTGTAGAGTTCCCTCGAATGGACGACGCTACCCAACGCGTCGGTAACCGACCACCTGAGCCTGAAGCATCCTTGGCCAGAGGGCGACGCACACCGCACTTGGAGTTCCTTGACCGCCAGGAAGTCGAACGCCCCCATGGCACCCCCCTGGAGATCCGAGAACTTGAGCTCGATCCTCCTCCATCTGGGGAGACGGCCTTCCAGATAGTCGTCCCTTGTGGGGTCAGGGTCCTGGACTTCCCCTTGAGACAGGATGTATGGCCCTTCGGACCAATACCCGTTGGTGTACTCCAGGGCCCCCACTAGCTGATTCGGAGGGTTCGCCCCGTCCAGGAGCACCAGGCTGAACCTGGCCTCCCTCTCTGTGGTGAGGGTGCTGCCGCCCCCTAGATCCGTCGCCCTCCTGTAGTTGTCCAGGGCCATGTAGAGATCGATCTCGCTGTAAGCGCCCCAGTCCCTCAGACCCGCCGCGCATCCCCCCAGGGAACCGTCCAGGACCAGCCGGACCATTTCCCCCTCGCCGCTGTCTTCCACAAGGGGGGAAACGGTCATTCGCAGGACCTCCGGGACCCCATCCCTCCCGGGATCCGTCGAGTCCCCTGCCCCGTTGAGCCTCTCGTCCTGGAGGTAACCACCTTGGGCGATGGTGGTCACCTCCCCAGACGTGGCCCAGCAAGGCCCGAGCCCATCCCCCTCGAACCCATCGACGAGGACGGTCCTGGGCATGACCCCCATGATCCCGTTGATCACGTGCCTGTCGAAGAGCAAGGCCCACCCCCCCTCGTGGAGATACACCTTCTCGCCCGCGAGGAGGCTCCCGAAGAAATAGGTCCCGAAGGCGTTCCACGACGGGAATGACCAGACCCACTGGGTGATCCATTCGAACTGGGGCGGAAACCCGGCGGGGGGAGATGACCACAAATGGACGTCGCCGCTCGCCACCAAGAGCCCGTTGATCCATCTCCCCCAGGTCCCGTTCAAGTGGATATCCTTGGCCACGAGGACCAGCCGGCCCACCCAGTTGCACGCGACGTTCTCCACTGTGATATCCCCTGTGGCCACGATGAGCACATCGGTCCTCTGCCAGTCGCTCCCGACCACGCTCCCCGTGGACGAGACCGTCCCGAAATTGACATCCCTCAGGGTGACGTCTCCGTTGACCCACAGGACCGTCCCTGCGGCCGTCCCAACGGTCGGGTCCATGCCCCTGTCGAAGACCTGATCGCCATCGAAGACCCGCATGGGGAGATCGGCGAAGTATGTCGGATCCGGATCCCCGCTGGGGAGGAAGAGGCCCCTGGGGAGCTCCACGTCGCCCGCCAGGTCCTCCTCCTGGGACTCCCCGCGCAAGATGGCCTTGCTCAATACCGTGTCGAACTGATAGGTCCCTGTCCTGTTGGCATACCAGAACCCAGAGATGTCCTGTCCCTTGGCCGAGCGAATGGTCTCGTTGTTCCAGCTCAGGGCCACCCTCTGCCCGTTGCCGTCCACCAGGTCCAGGCACGCCACCGAGACATCCCGTTTAAGGCTGCCAGGGAGGCCAAGAAAAAACTCCAGAAAGCGATTGGAGTCCTGCGGGTCGGCCTCTGTCAAGCCAATGGTGCCGTCGCCATCCTGGTCCGCTAACCCTTCATCCCCGTCTCCATCGGAATCGACCGAGCCGATGACCCTCATGCGGACCTTGGTCCCTGCCCCGGTCAGGTCGGCGATCCGGTAATACGGGGCACGCGGTCCAGGGTAAAAGGTCTCCCCTGGAACCGGGTTGAGGAGATCCACGAGATCGGTGTCGTTGAGGGGATGGGCCGGGTCCGAATACCATACTTGGTCGAAGGGGTTCAATTGGGCGGTCGGGTTCAACGACTGGATCGCCGGCAGGCGCCTGAGGGCCCAAGCTGCCTTCCTGGCACCGCCCTCGGCAGCCCACATGGCCTGGGAGAGACGGGACTCTTCCACGAGCAGCCGGTCCTCCATCTCGCCGAGCTGCACGAAGGCCAGTCCCGACACGGTGATGAGCAAGATGAGTATGAGCACCGCCACATATGCGATGCCGGCCGAGGTGTCCTTGGCCGATCCAGAAGGCCTAGCCTCTCTTGCGCACTCGCAGATCAAAGGCCTGCCTCAGGTCGTCCCCACCGGCCTCGGGGGTCCGACGGTCGTCCCTCAGCACCAAACGCACGAGGACCACAGAGCTGTCTGCTGGATCCAAGCTGAATTCCAGCTCGTCCACCCAGACGCTGCTCGTCTCGGCCTCGGGATATCGATCCTCCAGGTAAGGCGCCCATGGCCCGTCCCCCTCCCTCTCCTCCAGGACCCCACCTGAGAGGCGAAACGACCTGGCAGGCCTCACCTCGGCGTCCCAAAACCCGTTGCCATTGAGGTCCTGAAAGCACTCCATGGGCGCACACAGGCCCGAGGCGCCATCGGGATCCCACCGGCCGTTGAGGTTCTCGTCATCGAACGGCTCAGCAGGAAAACGCAAAGTGATGCTGGATCCACCCCCAGGCGGCTCCCCCTCTGCTGGGATGGCCACCAAGCCTGCGGACCTGATGGACCCCTCCAGGGCCTGCAGGACCAGGGAGCCGTTTCTCTGGAGCTCGGCCTGGGCGATCCCCCCTTCCACCCGTTGGACAGAGAAGACGTAATAGGTCCCCATGGCCAGGCCCACGACACCGAATACCGTGGCAGCGGCCAGGAGCTCCACGAGGGTGATCCCACGGCTGTCCGTATGAGCCCGACCCACTTGACCCCTCCGGTGGCAGTACCCCTTCACCAGGCCAGCGCGGCACCTCCGGCTCACCTCGCCACCAAGGTCTTCAGGGTGGCCCATATCTGCCCTTCGGAAAAGAGCGAGTCCTCCGCCACATCCACCCGGATCTCTTTGTAGTCAGCTTGTCCCTGCCCGTTTGCCTGGTCGTCTACGTCGACCACCACCCACCTGCGATACCCCAGGAGGTCATCCCCTGGGTCGGAGGTCCCTTTGTCGTCCACGACCACGGGATTGGCAGGATCCAGGTGCGCGAGCCCCGGTGGTGGGGCCCCCTGAAGGTCCGGGTGCTGGAGGGGAAGCCCTTGGAGCTCCTCCAGCTTGGACCGCGCCACCTCCAACGCCCCACGGCCGTAGCCCCTCTCCTCGAGTCGCGCCTGCCCTGAGACGAAGAAGTAACCGGTCCCTATCACCGCCACGGCCAAGAGAGTGCTGGCGACCAGGACCTCCATGAGGCTGAACCCCTCTTGGCCACTCCTGACCAGGGAGGTCAAGGCCCGCACGGTACGGCCAGGGTGAGTACATGAGTCGCACGGCCCTGCGAGGTCCGACACAGCGCTTGCCCCATGAGTTACAGGTCCTCTTGCCATACTCCCCTCGGTTCCTTGCTCCGATCGTACTGGTAGACCACGGTCCCACCAGGAGGCAACCCCTGGCTCACGCCCTCTGAGCTGACCGTGGCCGTCACCGTGAAACGATCCTTGCCGCTCACCCCCGAGACCACGTAGTCGAAGAGGCCGGACTCCTTGATATCTATCTTGAGTTTGTCCAGGAACTCCTGCGGGGTGCTGACGGCCACGAAGACGCCGTTTCGCTCGGCATAGGCCTTCTCAGCGGCCACAATGGCGCCTATCATGGCCCTGGCCTCGGCGCCCTTGGTCTGCCGGATGTAGCGGTCATAGACCGGGACCGCCACAGCGGCCAAAATCCCCACCAAGACCATCACGACCATCAATTCCGTGAGGGTGAAACCTGAGGCACTGAACTGAAAGGGATTGAAACGGCCCTTGACGCCCCTTGCGGGGCCGTGAACGGAAGCACAGGCGGCCCGGCCCATCCACATGGCCCTCACATTGTATCCACCGCATGGCCCCACGTCAAGGAGAGCCGAGGACCGCTGGGGTCGGGCCGACTCGCCTCACCCCACAGGGCACGAGCCCCCCGGTCCAGGTCGCAGCAAAGGAGAGAGGTCATGGGCTAGTCTGGGAGCATATCGGGTGTGATGGACCCAGTGCCCTCCCACTTCTTGGTGCTGAAGGTATAGGTGATGGTCGGCTTGCCAGGGTCGGACGTGTACATGTCAGTGGCCGTCGCCGTCACCTTGAAATCCTTGCACGGGGTGCAATCGGACGCCTCCACCTTGTAAGTGAAGTACTTGGTGTCCGAGAGGTCCAGACCCTTGGCCTTGAAGGCGTCGATCCCGTCTGCGCTGTAAAACCCCTGGGATGGGACCCGCTGCATCTCGAGTTTCTCAGACGTGACTATGGCACCGATGATGCTGGTGGCCTCGGTGATCTTGGACTTCTCCACGTATCCGGTATAAAGGGGCACGGCCACGGCCGCCAGGATCCCGACGATGATGATGACCACCATCATCTCCACCAGGGTGAACCCCCTCTGGCCACTGCCATCCTGTCTCCTATCCTCCATGGAAGACCACCTCCTCCCATATCAGGCCCAAGGCCTTCAAGTCCTTGTTTTGCAAGAAGAATGCCACACGCCATCTTACCCGGGAGCTGGCCATTCCCTCTCCCCCTGGAGCCTGCCCAGTGACCCGGAGGCCTGGGGCGGCACCGAAAAGGTGGGGCCTGGAGGAGCCTGCCATTGGGACCCCTGAGGATCTCGCAAAGGTCCAGGAGACGCCATGCCGCCCCATGTCTTAGTTCAGCAATTTCGAAGGGTTGGAAGTATCCTGGGCCCCTGACCTGTCCGTGGGGGGGCACCGATCCCTTGGAGGAAGCCCTGCGGCAGATCTCCTGACCGAGACTCCTGCCACGGGGCCCATCCACACAGGTCTCGCCGCCCCTGGGGTGGTGGCCGGCACCCAGGCCCATTGGCCTCGGCCTGGTCTCCCGAGGAGAATGTAAAGTTGTCTTTACGGATTATGTAAAGCGTTTTTTACATATCCCTGTCCAGGGAGAGGCCATGTTTGGCCATCTTGTTGTGAAGGGTCTGGCGGCTGATCCCCAGCAGGTTGGCCGCCTCCTGGCGCTTGCCGGCGGTCTTCTCCAGGGCTTGAATTATGAGGTCTCTTTCCAGCTTCCCCACCATGTTCTCCACCTGGGTCTGGAGGTCCAGGCCAGGTGTCAAGGTGGGGCCCTCGGACCGGCCTTGCTTCAGGGGGGTGGAGGGGACCTGGGGGAGGCACTCAGGCGTGACCCTGGACCCCTTGCTCATCACCACTGCCCGCTGGATGACGTTTTCCAGCTCCCTCACGTTTCCCGGCCAGTGATACCCTACCAGGAGCTCCAGCGCCTCGGGCGATATCTCAGTCACTGCCTTGCGGAACAAGCGGCCATACTTCTCCAAGAAGTGATCCGCCAGCAATGGGATGTCCTCCCTGCGCTCCCTCAACGGTGGGATCCTGATGGGCATCACGTTGAGCCGATAGAACAGGTCCTCACGGAATGTCCCACGCTCCACGCACTGCCACAGGTCCTTGTTGGTGGCAGCGACGATGCGCACGTCCACAGGGATGCTCCCGACCCCACCCAGACGTTCGATGGTCCTCTCCTGGATGAAACGAAGGACCTTGGCCTGAGTGACTATCCCCATGTCCCCGATCTCGTCCAGGAGGACGCTCCCACCGTTGGCCCGCTCGAACTTGCCGATCCTCCTCTGCTGTGCCCCTGTGAAGGCCCCCCGCTCGTGGCCGAACAACTCGCTCTCCATCAAGGTGTCCGGGATCGCCACGCAGTTGATCTTGACGAAGGGTCGCCCACTGCGGGGGCCCAGATAGTGGATGGCCTCGGCCACCAGTTCCTTCCCTGTGCCGCTCTCTCCGGTGATCAGCACCGTTATGTCATTGTCCAGGACCGCGTCGATCTGGTCGTAGAGGGTCTGCATCCCCTCGCCCTGGCCGATCAGGTTCCAGTACCTGGTGCGTCTCTCCCCTTGTCCCTTGAGGCGCAGGATCTCATCCTCGAGGCCCTTGTGCTGTATGGCCCGCTTGACCACGATCCTCACCTCGTCCATGTCCAGCGGCTTGGTGAAGTAGTCGTATGCCCCCAGCTTGATGGCCTCTACCCCGACCTCCCTGGCGTCGAAGGCCGTGATCATGATGAACTGCGTCCGGGTCCCCATCTCCCTCGCCCTGCGGAGGACCTCCAGGCCGTCCAGCCCCGGCATCCGGACATCCAGGAGGGCGGCATCCGGCGCCTCCTTTTCCAAGACTTCCAGGGCCTGGGGCCCATCGTAGGCGCTCAAGACGCGGTACCCCTCCTTGCCCATCAACTCCGTGAGGAAAAAGGACATGGCACGATCGTCGTCGGCCACGAGAACTGTCGTCGAACCCATCCTCATCCCACCTTCTGGATCGCGGCGATGAACTCCTCCACCAGTCGAGGGTCCAGGTGCCCTCCCTTCTCTTTGCGTAGCTGCAATATGGCCCTCTCCTTGGATATGTCCCGCCGATACGGCCTCGATGTGGTCAAGGCATCATAGATGTCCGCGATGGCTATGATCCTCGCCCCGAGGGGGATTTCCTCCCCACTCTTCCCGTCCGGATAACCCTTTCCATCCCACCTCTCGTGATGGTGTCTGATGAGTGGCTTGGCCTCCTCCAGAAAGGGGATCCCCTCCACAATTATCTCCCCCAAGAGGGTATGGTCCTTCATTGCCGAATACTCCTCATCCGTGAGCCGCTCCGGCTTCTGGATGATGCCCCGAGACACCTCCACCTTGCCGATGTCATGAAGGACCGCGGCGTTGCCGATCAGCAGGACCTCTTCTTGCGACAGTCCGAGATGATTCGC
>CAZOXN010000056.1:0-9702 GCA_964583655.1 uncultured Desulfarculaceae bacterium
GGCGTCGCCGACGAGGTCGAACCAGGCCCCCAAGGCCCAGATGACGACCCCGGTCTTCCACAACGGTTCGTGTCCTGCCCAACTCAGGAAGAGCCAGGTCTGGAGCAGGCCGCAGGAGTATCCCAGGACGTGCCAGGAGAGGGCTCGAGCCAGATCCCCGGGACGCTCCCTGTGAAAGTCACGGAGGCCCTGGTCTACCGCTGAAAGCCATTCGGCCATGGCCTTCATGCGCTTCCCCCTCAGGCCGATCCGTTCCGCCCCCCGGACCACGGCCCCAAGTTTGCCGTGGCGCTGGAGGAGGAAAAAGGAGACTATCCCGGCAAAGAACACGGAGGTGCCGAGGGCCCAGCCTAGCCATAGGTGGAGGGGCAGGGAGATGATCCAGAGGGCCGTTGCCGAGGCGATGGTGACCAGCAGTAGCTGCGAGAGGACCAGGGCGAGCTTGCCAACGATGACCGCGGTGGCAGCCTCCACGGCCTCCCCGTCGCGGCCCAGCAAGGTGCCCTTTATCAGCTCCCCTCCCAGGTGTGCTGTCGGGGTCAGGTAGTTGAAGGCCATCCCAGCCTGGCGGATCATGGCGACCCTGAGCCAGGACAACCGCCGGTGCCCCTTGGCGAGGCAGAAGCGCCATCCAGTGGCGTGGCAGGCCTCACCGAGGCCCTCGACGAAGATCAAGGGAACCCAGAACCATCCGAGGAAGAGCAGATTCTGGAGGAGGGCCCCAGGGCCGATCTTCCAGAGGAGAACTCCCAGAAGTGACATCCCCAATGCCAAGGTGAGCCGGTGCAGCAACTTCATCGGTTCCCCTCAGGATCACCCTCACGAGGCGCGAGGATCGATGATCTCATGAGAACCCAGAAGGTGTGAATGGATTGGCCCCGGCACGCCGTCCTACGGAAGACCGGGGGTCCAGTGACTTGATGACTCTAGGTTCCAGCTTCCGCCGCGATGAACGCCTCAACCCAGCCAAACCAATATCTCTCCTGCTTGGGGACCGTCCCCATGGGGGATCTTCGCAACCCCCTCTGATGCGTCAGGGCAGAACGCGCCATTGCCGATGAGTCCCAAGACTCTCGGATTTGCCAATCATACTCCATGGTTGTCCTCACCTTCAACTGGGCCCAATGGCTTTGCCGGAGGTGGTCTCAGAGGCATGATTCGCCCTTGGGGGTAGCCAGATGTCCCGGCCCCTCACAGAGTCGCGATGACCCTGTCGCGCCTGGCACTCCAGCCGTGGCAGGATCGCCCTCTCCCAGGGGAGGCTGGAGCACCTGTTCCCTTGAAACAGGCGCCCGATGGCCTCTGGATGTCGAGGGTGGGTCTTGAGCAGGCGGGCAAAGCTCCCCTCCCAAGACCGGGGCAGAAAAAATCATTGCAGCCAAGCCAGGAGTCGGGTAAAATAACAATTCTCCGCCAGGGGAAGAAGAGGGTGCGCTGGGGTCTGTTTTGGCTCCGCACGCCATTCGCACGAGTGGGCGAGAGAGGAGCCTCTCGCGAGGTCTCGCTGGCGCCCCGAATAGAAAGGCAGGTGAAGGGATTGAGCTCGTACAGAGCCTTGGAAGTGGAGGTCCATGACAACGACGTGGAGAAGGCCTTGCGTCAGTTGAAGAAGAAGATCAACGACGAGGGGCTCTTCAAGACCCTGAAGCTGAAGAGAAGCTACGAGAAACCCAGCGAATACCGTCGTCGAAAGGAGAGGGAGAGCCGCCGCCGGAGAAACCGCATGATGGCCCGCAGGAGGCAGCGAGAGCGGTGAGCATGTCCCTTGTGGCCGTTCTTGCCAGATATCGCTGGGACAACGGCCATGGAGGGGGGGACGGTGGCTCAGGAGGAGCGGACAGTCTTCTTCGACATCGGTAACGTCCTGATCGACGACGACCCCTTTACCGCGGAGTCCTTCCGCCTGATTTACGAAGCCATACCCGCGAAAAGCCTGAAGGCCAGGCCCGACAGGTTCTGGGGAGACGTGGAGCGCCTGATGCGATCCCACGGGCATGCCTCCCTTGAGAGGCTGGGATCGAGGTGTCTCGGTCGCCAGTGGCCCAAGATCCGCAAGAGGATTCAATCCAACGCAACCGACCTGTGGTGGGACCTGGCCCGGGTGATCCCCGGGGCACGTCCGGTTCTGGAGGCCCTGAGGGAGAGATACCGCCTGGGGATCATCGCCAATCAGCCCCCTCAAGCCTTGGATTTTCTGGAGCGCGAGGGCCTCCTGCCTCTGTTCGACTTGGTCTTCCTGGACTCGCAGTACGGGGTGGGGAAACCTTCGTCCGATCTGTTCCGTCTGGCCATGGAGCGGGCCAAGGTGGGTCCGGAGTCGGCGATGATGGTGGGGGATCGTCTGGACAATGACATAGTCCCGTCCAGGAGGCTGGGGATGAGGGCGGTATTTCTCTGGCTGAGTGCCGTGGAGAAGGGATGGGAACCAGAGGGTGATTGGGGTAGGACCCTACGAAGGATCCTGGAACGCCTCCCCACACCTCGATGGGATGGGCTTCCGGTAAAGGAAAGGCCCTCGGCCATGGCGAGGGGATGGGCTGATCTGCAAAGGGCCATTGAGATCGCGTGGGGTGAGGAGCCTTGATCTAGATCGGCCACTTCCCTCGCTTCTTGAGGACCTCCCGCAGAACCTTCAGGGCGCTGTTGACCACTGGCATCCCTCCGTATGTGGCCATCTGAAAGATGACCTCCGCCAGCTCCTGTGGGGTGCACCCGACGTTCAAGGCTGCGTGGATGTGCATATGGAGCTCCTCGGTCCTTTCCAAGACTGTCAAGGCCGCCACAGTCACCAGTTGACGCGTGGTGTGGGGTACTCGTTCCCTGGAGTAGAGTTGCCCTGTTATGAACAGCGAGAGCTCCCGGGCAAGCTCAGGGTCAAAGGACCTCCACAGCTCATAGGGCCTCTCTCCCTCCAACCCGTCGAAATAGAGGGAGGCGGTCTTCTTCGTCCTTTCCTTGAGATTGTCGGGCATTCGGTACCTCCTGAAGTTCCTAATCGGATTGGCATAGGCTGGGAAGTGAGAAGAGCCTGGTGGTGTTGTCGCAGACCTGTGCTGCCAACTCCTCCAGGGAGACCTTGCGCACTTTGGCAACCCTATCAGCCGTATACCTGATGAAGGAAGGCTCGTTACGCCTTCCACGAAAAGGGATGGGGGCTAGAAACGGGGCATCGGTCTCCAAGAGGATCCGATCTGCGAGGGCGTTCGAGACCACGTTTCTCAGTCTCGCCGCGTTCCTGAAGGTAACGGAACCTGGTATGGATATGCTGAGTCCCATTTCAAAGCACTGCTTGGCCATGGCGAGGTCTCCGCTGAAGCAGTGGATCACCCCTTTCATTCCCTTGGTCCCTTCCTCCTTCAGGACAGAAATCACCTGTTTGTGTGCGTCCCTGTCATGAATCACAATGGGCTTGTCCATCTCCCTGGCCAGGCGTATCTGTTCCCGAAACGCGAGGACCTGTGTCTCCGGTGGGGAGAGGTTTCTGTAGAAGTCGAGCCCGGTCTCGCCGATGGCCACCACCTTGGGGCTGGTGGCCATCTCTCGCAGACGGGCCAGGGCCTCTAGGGTGCAGCCTCGGGCGTTGTGAGGGTGGATCCCCACTGAGGCGAAGACTTGAGGGAAGAGATGGGCGATCTCCACGGCGCGATGAGAGGAGTCAAGGTCCGTGCCCACGGTGATGATGAGCCTCACCCCGGCCTGCTCCGCCCTTTGGATGACCGCTGGTAGGTCCTCCTCGAATTGCGGCATATCGAGATGGGCGTGAGAATCGATGAACATGGAGGGCACCATCGGGAACGGGCACTACTGACTATCGGCGAAAACCGAGATCATGACTCATGTTATTCCCGGGGCCTCACGGTGTCAAGAAACGCGGGATCTGGCGAGCAGTCTGGCGAGGGACGGCGGGCCACATCTGTGGCCCGCCGTCCACGGGAATTGATGGGATCGTGCCTCAGCCCTTGAGGAGATGCCTTGCGATGACCTGCTTCTCTATCTCCTTGGTGCCCTCGTAGATCTCCACGATCTTGGCGTCTCTGAAAAGCCTGGATACGTCGTACTCTGCAATGTAGCCATAACCGCCGTGAATCTGGAGCGCCTCGTTGGTCACCTTGACTGCTACCTCTCCACAGAACCACTTGGCCATGGAGACCAGTCGGCTGTCTATCTCACCGTGGTCGAGCTTCCACGCAGCCTGCCGAACCAAGCCGCGCCCCGCCTCCACAAAGGTCGCCATCTCCGCGAGTTTGAACTGGGTGACCTGGAAGGATGCGAGGTTCGTCCCGAAGAGCTCCCGCTGCTGGGCGTACTGGACCGCGCGGTCCAGGGCACCCTGGGCCACCCCCACGCCCTGGGCTGCCACCGGTATCCTGGTGCGGTCGAAGAAATCCATGAAGTTGTAGAAACCCCTGCCCCGCTCTCCGACCAGGTTTTCCTTGGGTACACGCACGTCCTCGAAGACGAGCTCCGCTGTATCGGAGGCCCTGGTCCCCAGTTTGTTCTTGATCTTCTTGCGGGTGAAGCCAGGCCTGTCGGCCTCGACCAGGATCACGCTGAATCGGCTGTGGCGCTTCTCGGCCTCCGGGTCCGTCTGGCAGAGAACCACGAAGTAATGGCCGATGGTGCCATTGGTGATGAACATCTTCGTTCCATTGATCACGAAGTCTCCGCCCGACTCCACCGCGCGGGTCCGCACCCCAGCGACGTCGCTGCCGGCGTTGGGCTCGGTGATGGCGGCCCCCATGATCGTCTCGCCCCTGACCAGAGGCGGTAGATACTTCTGCTTCTGCTCCTCCGAGCCCTTGTACACTATCATCTCGGAGCCGAATGCCGCGGAAAGAACCGAGGCACAGCCAGGATCCACGCGCCAGAACTCCTCGAAGATGAGGACCGTTTCCATGAACCCCAGGCCCGGCCCCCCATACGCCTCCGGGATCCAAGTCCCGATGAAACCGAGCTCGCAAGCCTTTTTCCAGATCTCAAACGGGTAGAGTTCCTCCCGATCCAGCTCCTCTGCCACCTGGGGGAATTCGCCCAGGGCGAACTTCCTGGCCGCCTTCTGAATCTCCTTCTGCTCTTCGGTCAACAGGATGTCCATCTCTCACCTCCTACGGGATATGGATGAATGGATCTCAACACAGAGCGTCTTCGAGGACCTCCCGGAGATCTCCCCTGCGGCTCACCCAACGTTACCCCTCGACCCAGTGGATCTGAGTGAGGCAACGGCCTTCTCGGGTGACATTCTATACGGACGCCCCTCCGAAAACCAGCCCTTCCTTGCACCCAAACCTCACCAGCTCGAAAGGTGGAAGACCTCCATCACCCTGAGCTTGACGATGCGAAGCCTGGGATAGGACTTGCCCAAGGCATAGAGGGCGGGCCGAATGTCCACGGCCTCGGTGAAGGGCGGCATGGAGTCATCGTGATGGTGAGGGATCAAGACCCTGGGACTCAGTACCTTGACATGTTCGACGGCCCTCTGGATCCACCCCCTGTGTCGCTGGAGAGGGAGCAGCAGGACATCGATGGGACCTGCCTCCTTCATCCGTCTGAGCTCTTGGGTGGAGGCACCCATGGAGCCGAAGTGCTGAATGCGACAGCCGCAGAACAGGGAGATGCGGAAACTCACGGGGGTGCCAGCAGGGTGCTCCCGCATCCTCTTCAAGGCCTGTCCAACCTGTCCCCTCATCCTGGAGAGCCCGCGCAAGGCCTCTGCGACATCGAAGGGCGCGTGTCGGGCCTTGAACACCTCCAGCCTGTAGTCCTGGTGAAAACAGCGTGTCCCCTCCTGGGCCACTATGATCCTGTGTCTGGGGATCCCCCGCTGCATGAGCCTGCGGGCCAAGGTCTCGTTGCATGCGACGTCAGCGGTGGACTCGGCCATGATCTCCGGGAGATCTCCGGCATGATCCGTGTGCCCGTGGCTGACCATGATCAGGTGCGCTCTGAGGTCTGGAACCGCCACCGCCCTGGACCTGGAAGCGGGTCCCGATCTCCCCGAGACATAGGGGTCCAAGAGGAAGGTCTTGCCCTCGGCGTCTATCCTGAAGCCGGCCGTCCCCAACCACTGTATGGAGATCACGTGCTCACCCCATGGAGGGACTCCCCCGAGAGGGCGCTCTGCTGAAAGGCCAGGCCTGTCCAGAGCTCTTGCCAGTAAAGATTGGCCTTCTCGAAGGGAAAGTAGAGGATCCTCGGCTCTGAAAGCTCCACGCGGCACCCGTTCAGCCACCCTACGGTCTTGCGATTCATTGCGGGGATCATGGCCCCCAGGATCATGGGCCCCAGTTGTCCGGCTTGTCCCTGTGACAGGCCCCCGCCGAGGGTTCGGGGACGGAGGCCGTGCGGAAAACCCTCCGGGGCCACCTCGGGTTGGGCGAAGGTGAAGCGGCTGGCCAGGTTGTGCAATGTCTGTGGATTGCGAAGTCTCACAGCCGGGACATAGAAGTGAATCGGCCTTTCGACCAGCGGCTCCAGGGGCTGGGGACGCACCGGGGGGGCGATACGATAGAGCCCCTCCAAGGTGTCCACACGTGTCCCTTGGGACTCTACGGCCCCGCGAAACCGCCAAAAAGGGATCCAGACAGGACCTTCCCAGGACTTACCCTTGGGAGGGGGGATGACCGAGTACGGTACCTCCGTCCACTCCCCGCCTAGCTCTGACCAGAGGCGGTGGCACATGCTACAGAGATGCAGTGCACTGAACGGGTAAAAGGGGAAGACCCACCCGCAGTTGGGGCAACGGAATGGCAGGAAGCGTATCTGGCCGAAGGCGAGGGCCCGGCTCTCCTGTCCTCGCATGAGTCGGAGCAGGATCTGAGCCCCATCTTTGATGATTCGGGTGCCTTCGCCCCCTACAGCATCCACCAACAGGGCGTAGCTCCCACCTTGGTCCTGGCATTCCACGTACCAGATCGGGACGTACACCACCGAGTACCGAGTGCCAACGAGCCGATGGAGGATCACCTCGGGACGGATCTCCTCGGGGACGAGCAGTTCCTGCGACAGGCCTTGCGCCACAGACTCGACCTCGGCCAAAGGGACCTCCAACGGGAGCAATGAGGAACTCTCATGATCCTTGTCTAGTGGACGGAGTTCCATCACTTGGGTGCGAACCCCCATGGAGGAGACCCCTAGATCCACCCCGGAGAACCCAGGGACAGTGTGGTCGAGGGCACGGTAGAGCAAACGCTTGACGCGTTCCATCGGAGGGGGAGCCCCATCCCATCCCCCATCGGTCATGGGCCTCTGTCCGAAGACCCAGCGGAAAGCGAAACCTTGAATCCTCCAGAACGGCGCGTGGAACAGCAAGGTCTCGGCCGGCCTCGCATGGGGATGCCCTGAATTCCTCAGGAAGGCCACGGCCCTCCTGCGAGCCTTGTTGGCCTCGACCATTCGGGTAGGCAGGGCGTAACGAAGCACACCCTGCCTGCCCGCCACATAAAGGTAGGAGCCGCAGTAGCTGCAGCGGACGACGTTGGCCTCCTCGACGAAATCCATCTCGCCACCGCACTGGGGGCATCCAACCAGTATCCTGACCTTCTGGTCCATGGGTTCACGGAGTGCGCTTGACAGGTGCCGGATTCGTTACGGCGAAGGACCCCTCTGAGGAGCCATGGAGAGAAGGGGCCTCCTCCCTCCTAATCGACACCTGGAGGTCCGAGGTGCACGATGCGGCCGGGAGGTGGCCATCGTCTTGCCGCTGTAAGTCATGGCCCTGGGCCTCACGGCAACTTCTCTCCGCACTGGTTGCAGTAAACGGCCCCGGGCATGGCCCTTGTCTGACACTTGGGGCAAAGGGTCTCCACCTTCTGGATCCTGGCGCCGCAGAGCATGCAGAAATTGGCCTCCGGGGGAAGATCGGCCCCGCACTGAGGACAGACATTGGCCTTGACCATCTGATGACCGCAGGATGGGCAAAACCTCGCATCCATCGGTATCTTGGCGAAACACTTTGGGCACTGAACCTTCTTGCGGCCGGGCGAGACCTTGCCTCCTTCCTCCATGCCTTTCATGAGAATCCCTGGGAGCATCATCCCCATGCCTGCCCCCACACCCATGCCCATGCCAGCCGCCGCGGTTGTGCCCGCTGCTCCACCCTCGGCCTTGGCTGCATCGCCCAGGGCCTTGGCGGCCTTGAACTTCAGGAAGGCGTCCAGGTCTCCCACCGCCCCGATTCCGCTTCGCTCGTCTATCATTCGCTGGACGTCATCCGGGGGGGTGATGTTGTTGATCAGGAGGTCCATCAGCTCCAGGCCGTACTTTTGAAAGTCCTGGTGAACCCTGGCCTTGAGGGCCACCCCCAGCTCGTCGTAATGGTGCGGGAGATCGAAGATACCCTTCAACGACTCCCCCAACAGATCGTTAAGTCTCGACACTATCACCTCGCGCAGGTAGTCCGATATCTCCTCAGTGGTGAAGACCCCCTGAGTCCCGATCAAGGTGTTGATGAAGAGGAGCGGCTGGACGATCCTCACCGTGTAAAGGCCGAAACCTCTGAGCCTCACTACCCCTAGTTCCTGGTCCTTGAAGGCCACAGGCTCCGTGGTCCCCCATCTCAGATGGGTGAAGACCTTGAGGTTGGTGAAATAGATCTCCACTCGAAATGGGCTCTTGAACCCGAACGGAAGGCTCAGGACCTTGGTAAGGATCGGCAGGTTGAGGGTGGAAAGGGTATGACGGCCGGGGCCGATGACGTCATAACCCTTGCCATCGCGGAAGAAGACCGCCGCCTGGCTCTCGCGTACCACGAGCTGTGCTCCGAACTTTATCTCCGCGGAACCGCTTTCCGGGACCCTATGCACCATCTCCCGCCCGGTCTCGTCGAACCACTCTATCACTTCCAGGAATTGACTCATGCCCCCCCCTCTCAGACGGCCCTGGCCATGAATTCGTTTCTCCGGTTGTAGCGCTGCTGGAGCGCATCGAGTCGTTCCTCGACCTCTCGAATCCTCTCCCCCAAGGCCTCTTGGGGGAGGTCTGCTTTCAACTCGGTGACCTCCCCGTAGATCGCGTCCACGTCATCCATGAGATACAAGTCGAACTCGTAAAGACGGTCGAGTTGTTCCTCCCTTATCTTTTCCAGGTCGAAGATCCCTGAATAGCCGTAACTGGCGTACCGGACGGTGTCGGCCAGCTGCTGGAGATGCGAGGAGAGCCTACCCAGCTCGTCCAGGGGCTCGAGCAGGCCCCTTTGGCTCGCGTCCAGGGTGACCCGGCTCAGCTGGGCACGAGCCTCATCGAGCCTGGCTGCCAGGCGTTCCCTGACACGCTTGTCCGTCTCTCGGCGGTGCTCCCTGTCGCGATAGGTCCTGATCCCGGGTATGCGCGCCAGCCAACTCTCCACCCTGTCCGAAAGGCCCTTGGTCGTCTGCATGAGCCTTCTCCACTGAGGATTCGGGGACTTGCGGTCAGAAACATATCACGGCCAAGCCTCCAAGACAAGGTAAATGACCGGTCATCCCTTCTTGGGGGGCTTCAATGCACAAGGGGGCACCGGCAAAGAGCTGCCATGGGTCAGGGGCCTCTCGTGACCCGCCGGACAAGCCCCAGGCACTTGTGATGGGAGGACCGGCAATCAATTCGCCGGCTTTTCGCAGAACCGGCAATGCCTTGCGGATGACGGGCGTCCCATCGGCCTCCTGCAGAACCAGGAGTCCGGGAAAAAGGGCCTCCCCCCAAGGGCTGAGACGCCACTCCCTGAGG
>CAZOXN010000057.1:0-5399 GCA_964583655.1 uncultured Desulfarculaceae bacterium
CATGAAGATGAAGGCATAGGCTGACTCCCTTATGCCAAGACCCAGGTAAGAAATCGGCAGGACTTGCAGTAACAGGATCAATGATGCCACCCACACTATCGTCTCGATCCTCATCGGGATCTGCAAGGACAAGAAGATCATGTATATGCGGAAGCAATACACCGCTTGCCATGCGATTCCCCAGCATCCGGCGCTGGCCAACTCTTTCCAACGACCGACAAATCTTGAAGAGAAGCTGCGTAGTGACATGACGCGATCCGAGGCCAGGCTCTTGGTCCCCTCAAGCCAATCCAGCGCGACTGTGGCCAACCGGTTGAATCTGGAGACCGCAAGGAAACAAATCATGAACGCGACACCGCCCCCCGCCAGGAGGGACATAGGGATCAGAGTTTCCCCAAAGACCCCCACCACAGCGTCCCCCGAAAAGACCAGGGCGAGCAATACAAACAGCACGGTGATAGCCAGGTATAGCAGCCGCTCCATGACGACCACCGCCGATGCACCCACTTTGTCCAGTCCCAGTTGCCCCATCTGATACCACCGCAATACCCCTACCCCCACGCCTGTCGGGATGATGATAGAGTAAAAAAGGCAGACTAGGTTTATCCTGAGGAGGCTCCACAAGCCGGGGCTTTCGGAAAAAGAAGAGATCAGCGACTCGAACTTCTTGGCCAGAAACCACGGATTCACCAAGAGGGTCAGGCACGAAATGGCAAAAAAAAAGGGCTCTACGCCGATGACTGTGCCCCAAAGGTTGTCCCAGGAAACACGACTTGAGACCGCCCAAAAAAAGAAGATCGACACAGATATCCGCGCGAAGTGCACCAAGAATGGATATCTCGCCAAACTGAACCGTTTCCCTCTAGTGTCCTGTCCCGGGTTTGACGCACCCCTTCCGACCGACTTCACCTGTCCCCCTCACCTTCGGCGTTCCCTTCTCGTCGAGCCAATGTTCCAGGTTGCGGCCAGTGAGCTTTGCAAGCCCCCGGACGTCCTCGAGGAAGAACTCCCTCACGGCTTGGCGATCCTCCGCGCGATACTCAAGCCCTTTGGGGGGGCCCAAACCGAACACCAAGTCCACCAGACCAAGCCGTTTGACCAGATCGACCATCCTGTACATCCTGTGATCACGAAGCCTCCAACGTATTTCCGTTATAGGCCTGGCTAGAAAGGGAAAGCGGATGAACCTCGCCTCATTCACCCTCCTGGTGGCCAGGTCCGGAAGAAAGTCATCTCTAATACCCAAGAAGCGAAAAACCTCCACCAGGACGTTGTAAGGCCTTTGTGAGATGTCATCATAGAGGATTATCAAGATCTGTTCTCGCGGGAAAAACTCCAAGTAACGAGTGAGGTTTCTGTAATGCAGGTGGTATCCGGTGATCTCCGGATGCTCTCTCAACGTCTCCAAGAACGGCTTTCGGGATCTACCTTGCCTAAGCTCGCGCAGGTAGTGTGACCAGACAGAGGTCATAGGATCCCTCAGGCAAGCAATGAGGCGGGCGTGCGGGATCACCTGATGAATGTTCTTAGGTGCAACCTCGCTTCCCAAACACAACGCGGACACTTCACCTACAGCCCTCTCATCCCGCCACGCATCGAAATGCCTCTCGTACCAAGAGACGCCCTTGTGAAATCTGTGGCTGAAGAAATGGGTGCCTTTCACGTATCTCGGCAAGAAAACATCTGGATGCTGTCTCAGGCAGTTGTCCAGCCAGGTGGTCCCGGACCGGAGATTGCCTATTACAAGGAAGTTAGGGAGCACGTCATGGCCTCGCTTGTCTTGACTAGTCCTACGCGTCAGCCCCTCTATCTCTTTTTGCCTCGCCCCCCAAAGCCTCGGTAGGACCGGACTTCGCAGGGTCCTCCCTGGTCAACTCTGACGTCAGGCTGTCCAAAGCCCGGTCCTGCACCAGTTTCCTTATGTTGCGCTCGATCTTGTCAAGCCTGGAGGTGACGTTGAAAAGAAGGGCGTACAACACCAGTATGCCTACCAGGAGGACAAAGAACATCCTGTTCTTCATACCCATAACAGGCGATACGGAGTCAGGCACCTCTGGGAAGATACTGGATACGGCAATGGCGAAGAAAAGGATCACCCAGACCAGCGTTGACCTGAACCCAAGGGCGTTTTCCTTGTATTTCCTCAGTGTGAACCAGATGGACAAACAGGAGGCAAGAAAGACGAGCATTCGGATGATGGTTATCTTCATATCTCTATCTCCAATAATGCCTATCCATGAGCGTCCGCGCAATGGCCCTCACGATGCCCGCCCCGTACTTCACCATCCCCTTGTGGGAACGCCCCACCATACGGTTGTTGAGGCCAACCGGAACCTCACGCACCTTGAGACCCGCCCTTCCAAATCTCATGAACAACTCCGCCGCGGTGTATTCGCCCTCCATCAAGTTGCCCAACTCCCCGACGACCCTCTTCAGGCTTTCGACCCTGTACGCCCTGAAGCCACACATGGCATCTGTCAACCTATACCCGGACAGACGGTTGACCACCCAAGTGACATGGGGAAGGAAGAAGCGACGCACGAAGGCTACATCGCCATGGTTGCTCCCCAGAATCCTGGATCCGACCACGATGTCGGCATCGGTGGTCTCCATGCATTGCAGGAAGGCTGGGATGTCAGAGAAATCGTGTTGACCGTCACCGTCCATAGTTATCACCACATCATAGCCCAATCGGATCGCGGCCAACATCCCGGTATTGCAGGCAATGCCTTGCCCCAGATTGATCTCGTGGCGAACGTAGGGTATACGGTGACTTTGCAGAATCCCGCAGGCATTGTCGTCGGAGCCATCGTCTACAAAAAGGAGATCCACACCAGGGAGGTCATTGGGATAGGTCTTTCGCTTCTCCAGAAAAGCCGGCAGGGACCTCCCCTCGTTGTATATTGCTATGGTTACGAGAGCCTTCAAGTATCCGCGTCCCGCGATCAAGGGCCCGCTATAGCCTCATCACTGCCCTCTCCTGTCCTTTTTCATCATGTGAAAGAGGAACCGGAAAAAAGGGCCCAGATTGTTGAGGATATTCTTAACGCGATTCACGTTCATACTCTTTAGTGCGAACTGCCAAATCCATCTCGGGCGAAGATAGAACTGGCGATAGGCCTGCCGGACTGTCTCAACCTGTCTTTGCGGAGAAAAACCGGGCAGGTCCAGCTGTCCCTTGGACACGGAATGCTTGTTCGTGAGGAAGATCTCGATCTCGTCTTCCACATACCACAAAGGATCCTTGAGGAGCCCTCCTTCTACTGCTTCTTCGAAAAGGTGAGTCCCAGGATACGCGACTGTCGCCGAGAAATCCGCCCAAGTCGGTCCTATTTCCTTGGCGAACTCGATGGTGCGACTAGCGGTCTGAGGTCCTTCACCAGGGTTCCCGATCATAAAAAAGGCATGAGACTCAAGACCTGACCGTCTCACTACAGCAAAGGCCTTTCGGACCTCGTCCAGCGAGATGTCCTTCCGGATGTTCTGAAGGATACGTGGCTCACCTGATTCCACTCCAAAAGAGATCCGTCTGCAACCAGCTTGCTTCATCTTTTCTACGAGATCGCTGTCAATCAAGTTCACGCGGGTGTTGATCGACCATGAAATCCTGAGCTTTTCTCTCAGCATACAGTCCAGGAGCTCATGCACCCACCTCCTGTTCACCGTAAAGGTGCTGTCCTTGAAGACGAACTCTCTTATGGAGAAGGCCTCGATATTGTATTTGATCTCCTCAAGGATGTTTTCCGGACTTCTTAACCGGAGCTTTCTTCCCTGGGTAGTATGCACATCGCAGAACGAGCAACGAAACGGACATCCCCTGCTTGCCATCAAAGATGTGGCACGAGAGTAGACACCATGCCTCACCCTGTAGTCGATCTTCGTCTCCATTTGCTCAAGAGTTGGGCGAGGCAGTGCATCAAGGTCGTCGTTCAGCGGTCTTGGAGCATTGACCACTGTCTGGCCGTCCATCTTGAATGCAAGCCCAGGAACTGATGAGAAATCTCCTCCGTCCAGATTGCGGTACAGCTCCAGGAGCGTTGCCTCCCCCTCCCCTATCACGATGAAATCGGCGTCCATGTACCGGAAGGCCTCGGCCGAAGTGGCGTTGAAATGCGGACCTCCCAGGCAGATCCTGGCCGACTTGGGCAAGGTTGCCCTGAGGGCATTACACAGATCGCGTATGGTCTTGAAGTGGGGCGTGAGGCCGCTTATGCCGACCAGCCTTGGCCTGTGGGCCCCAACCCGCGAGACGAGTTCTCCCATGGACATCGGGTGAAACGATGCGTCGATGACCCTGCTCTCCACCCCGTGATGGGTTAAGGAAGCCGAGAGATACATCACACCCAGGGGAGGCAGGCCGTAGGGAGAGTGTTTCCCGAACTTGACGGGTGGGTAGACGAGTACCACTTCGGCCATTTCCTTACTCCGCATAGCGGAGAGACGGCCTCTCCAGCGTGTCTGCTAATTCATTTCGGGGAGCCCGCTCGCTGGGCCTTCCCACACCCGTTGTCAACCCGAACATCATATCCTGGCGAAGAAGTTCCCCCTGACAAGGTCCCGGAGGATCCTTGGGCTCAGCGAGAAGGCGTAATTCATCGTATTGAGCTCTATGCTCGCGCATGCCGCACACTCGTGACGCTTAGCATGACCCCACGCTGCCTCGATGCCATCGGTGAATACGTTCTTTGCCTGGAACTGCCCCACGAGGAGACAACACGGGTACAAACTGCCATCGGCGTCTATGTAAATCGCGTACTCGCCAGCGCGACATCTCGGGTAATTCCTGACACCCAGTCCGACAGCCTCTGTCTTATTCACGACCAACTTCGAGTAATCGGGCCAACGGAGCACAAACTCGATGGACGAGCGAAAATCTGTGATCAGCCTCGGGTCGTATGCATGGAGAAGGGCCTTAAGAGAGGCCCTATAAGCTTCTTCGTCTGCCCTTATGTCAGAGGTGTCTCCTGAGACACCAGGTATATCCTGGACTATGGAAAAGGACCCCTGAATTCCAAGCCTCCGCATCAGATCCAGTATGAAGAGAACGTTCTGAGGCGTAGCGCTGTGTTTGGAGAGGACTGCGTTGATCTTGACGTTGATCGCGTTCGCCTTCAGGGCGGCACATGCTGACATGACACCCTCGAACGCACCAGGAGAGCGATTTACGTCACTTATCTCCTTCGGACCGTCCACACTGAGGGAGACGTAGTTGACGTCCTTCAAGAGGTGAACCCTCTCTGGGACAAGCAGACCATTGCTAACGAGCCCTACCTTCAGTCCAGCCCGCCTGGCCTCGCCCAATATCTCGCCAATGTCTGGTCTGAGGAGGGCCTCTCCACCGCTGAACAAGACCCTCCATGCCCCCATCTTCGCTACGCTGTGGATGAGGGCGATAATAG
>CAZOXN010000057.1:5409-9685 GCA_964583655.1 uncultured Desulfarculaceae bacterium
TCCTTGGGTGGATCCGGCACAGAGCGCTCGTAGGAGCGACAGTAGGAGCAGCGGTAATTGCACCTCGTTGTCAGAATGATCATAACAGAAAATGGAAAAGGCCTGTTTGTCATCACCGAGTGAAGATAACGAAAGCCCTTGCTGACCAATGCCTTGTTCATAAGCATCGTCTTCTCCACGCTGCCGCGCTTCCACGCCGGGCGTCCTGCACCCGCGTCTGAGCCCTCGGGGAATCCGGGGCATTCATGGAAGCGCACCAGAACCAGATCATCTCGTCAGGATGTAGAGCCTCTTCCAATGCATGAATAGGAGAATGGCCCAGAACTGCCATCCCCATTCCACCTCCCCTCTCAAGTGCCTGAGGAACATCTCCCGGACGAAGTCCAAATCCATCTCCGGGAAGTCCGCCTCCTCCGCCCCCCAAATCCATGCCCGCGCCGTCTCGGCACCCCCCCCGCGCAGTATCGCGGCAAACGGCATATTGAGCCCGACCTTGGTCCTGGACAGTATCTCCCCTGGCAAGAGATCGGCGAAGGCGCGTTTGAATACCATCTTGGCCTCCTGTTCATTGGCCTTGTGTCTGGAGTCGATACTGGCTGCCAGGTTCACGACGTCCATGTCCAGGGCCGGCATCAAGGCCACGTGTTTGAAGGCCCGCGAACACGAATACTCCACAGCCAGCCACGACCTCAGGAGGGTGTGGTAATCCACATGCAGTGTTCGTTCCAGGGCCCCATAAGCCGGGAACTCCTGGTAGAGATCCATGTAAGCTTCGACCGGATCATACCCGAGGTCCTCCAAAGAGGGCAAGATCCTCAGGATAGCATCTCTCTGAAACACGGTACGCCGACCCAGATGGTTGTCAAGGTGTGGTGGTAGGTGCCACATATACCCAGAGAAGAGCTCGTCTACACCCCTCCCATTGAATATCCGCGACACAGAGGTCCTTTCATCGAGGAAATACCTCGACAGCACGGACGGGTAACACATTGGTTCCCCAAGGATTCTAGCGATGATTGGAACAGCCCGAATCACCTCCTTCGCATCTGGCTCTATCCAAGTGTGATCCCCCTCGAGCTGCGCCAACATCTTTTCGACCCATTGGGTCTCATCGTTTCCCCCATCTACTCTGACGGAAAGGGTATGGAGCGACTCTCGACACCTATTGCTGAGCAGGATGGCCAAGACGCTGCTGTCCACTCCGCCACTCAGATGGCAGCCAACCTCTTGATCGACCACCAGCCTTTTCTCGACGGCGTTCTCCAGAGAAGCCCTCACCCCTCGAACAGCCGAGTCGATATCGGTTACCGTGCCCTCCTGGACATAGCTCCAATACCTGTGTCGTCTCCCGCCGCAACTTACGGTTCCCGCCGGAAACCGTCTGACACCCCGGAAAAAGGTCTTGTCACCCAGTGTCCAGAAGAAGCAGAAGAAGTCTGCCACTGCCTTCCAGTTGATCTCGGCCTCGTACCCCAAGGCCAACAGACCATCGATGTGATCCGAAACCAAGAGGGAATCCCCCCACTCGCACTCATACAAAGGAACGACCCCTACAGGGTCCCGCGTCACGACAGTCCGTCTGGTTTGGGCATCCCATATGACGATGGCGAACTCCCCATCCAGGTACAGGGGGAAATCCCCTCCCTTGGCACGGTAAAGCTCGTAGATGCGCTCGCCCCAGTCATCGACGTCAGGATAGAGTTCCCCGCTCCACACCACTATGGAACCATCCGGCATGTACCTCCCGCTGTCGCCAAGGAAAAAACAACCATCCCCGCCTGCCCTGACCGCCATGGCGAACGGAAAACCCTGCCCCTTTAAACGAGGCTTGGCAGCAGCGGCCTGACTTCGACGAGCGCCTGCCGTACCCGATAAAGTGCCACTGTGCCTCCCGCCCGCTGGAAAGGAAAAGGACTTTCCTTCTTGGGTCGTGACATGGCAGCCATGTCGCGACACGGCCGATTCCGACCCAGCACTTCGGCCCGTCCGTTGCCCGTTCGCCAAGGCCACCTCTCTCAAAAACCTATCATCCTTCTTGCGCCCTTTCAATTGGTGTCCTTCTCACGATAGGGCGGGAAGAAATCCTCAGAAAGGGAAGGTGCGAGCCGACACAACTCTTGAAACTCCTCTGGCAGGTGAATGCAGCTCCCCACCCTGAACCACAAGGTGGAACTAGAAAAGGCCCTTTTGAACCGAAAGACGCCTTCTCTTCCACCCTGCAGATCGTAAATGCGGGCCCCCCTCTCCTTGAAGAACATCGCGTTTCGATGGACCACATAGTCATTGATGCGCAGATTCCAGAAGGACGGATCCGTTGCCCGAAGGTAATCGCTGACCATCTCCCCTTGTTGAATCACGAGGCTTCCGCCCGCAAAGATCCCGTCCACGTAGATAGTCGTCAGCACTGAACCGTTGACGCTGCTGAGGAGGTCCAAGAAGAACTCCGCCGGAAAGAAATACTTCTTGGGCGCACATTTTCGCTTCATCTCCGAGTCATAGATCTCGTGGAATCTCTTGATCTCTGCCTCCGTCCATTCGAACCTGACCTGCACCCCGGCATCTCTTGCACGCCGTATGTTCTTCCTGCATTTTCTGTCGTACCCATTCACGATATCGCTTTCCGATAACTGCAAGTTTATGAAGACGACCTCTCTGTCGTTCCAAACTTTGACACTGTCTGTAACATACCTGTGATTTCCGACATAAGGATCGAAACGAATGAACTCGCTCACGATCCTCTGGTCCTTGCAATACTCTTCGAATTCCAATCTAAATCTCTCTATCAGCTCATCGTCTTCCTTACTAACCAGAGGACCACCGTAGTACCAGGATGTCACTATATCCGAACAAGCTGACAGGCCGGTCCCTCCACCCTTGACAAACGGCAAGTCGCCCAATGACCTTCGGAAAAAGGGGTAATATGCAAAACGATCCTCATGACCGAACAAAAAAAGTTCGGCTTGGTCCCCGCACTGGCCCTCAAGCACCCTTATGTAATCGGGTGAGTGATACACCCCTGGCAGACGCAGTCGACCATAGTAATCCCTCCACTCCGAGAGGTCCGGCTCTCGGGTGCGTAGGATCTTGACTCGCGGCATCATCTGATCCCTCCGAGGTACGAAAGACATGGCACCAGGCCTGCCTTAGAGACAAGCCGCCACGCCACACAGCTCTTTTCCTCGAAAGGCCTTCTCTTCACACCTGATCATCCAGCGGTCCGTGGCCACGTCCAAACATCGCTGGCCATCAACAAAAGGCGGTAACCCCCGAGGGGGCTTACCGCCTCCCGGAAGGACCCCGGCGGTTGACGCGGGAGCGCCCATATGGAATATCGCCCGCTTTCTTCGCCCGTCGGGCCCTGATCTTGCTGGTCGGGACGACTGGATTTGAACCAGCGACCCCCTGAACCCCATTCAGGTGCGCTTCCAGTCTGCGCCACGTCCCGACTTGCATATGTCCTTCTTATAGTCTAAAATCCCGGCTACGTCAATCACTCGCATCTATCCATTGCCGTTCAGCAACCGGTGGGCGCTGGCCTCAGAGAGATGGGGCGAGACAAATGCGCAAGACCAAAGACCGCCAGGATCCTGATCTCCGTTTCAACCCTAACTTCAGGGAAGAGGGTCGTACGTGCGGGTACGAGCACTGTATCGAGACCATGCCTTTTTCGGGAGAGGGTCTGGACTGCCCTGTCTTCGGGCACGACTGCCCCGGAGGAGAGATCCAGCTTGCAGAGTGTCGCCGTCAAAAGGGTCCTGTGAGGCCGCTTCCGACCGCCCTCAGCCTGGAAGTCCCTGAGAGACCGTCGGCAACGCCCCCAGCTTCCTGGGTTTCCGCCGGCGATCGCCCCAAACTCCGCGCCGCACTGGAGGCCTTGAGGGCCATCGAATCACGATTCCCTCCAGGTCCTGACCGTGAGACCGTCCAGGGTATACGCATGATCATAGAAGAGATCCTGGAAGGAGGTGGAAAGCGTTAACGGAGGATGCGCTTCAACCCCTTGAGCTCTTCCCTGATCTCCATCAGAAGCTCCCTGTAACGGCCTTCACGAAAACCCATGCTCAATTGCTGCGCTTGGCCCTTGTCGCGGCCCATGATACGCTTCTTGGCCCCCTCAATGGTGTATCTCTCATCGTAGAGGAGGCGTTTGATCTCCATGATTATCTCCAGGTCCCTGCGCGTGTAAAGCCTCTGCTTGCTTCGGCTGCGTTCTGGGTTGACGATGCGAAACTCGCTCTCCCAATAGCGCAAGACATAAGGCTCCACCCCAGCGATC
>CAZOXN010000058.1:0-9660 GCA_964583655.1 uncultured Desulfarculaceae bacterium
GAGACGTTCGATGGGATACACGTTGGTGTATCCGATGCCGCCCATGATCTGCATGGCCTTGTTGGCGATATCCCATGCGGCATCGGTGGCGAATTTCTTGGCCTCGCTCACCAGCCTGCGGGCATTGGGAGCCCCTTCATCCACAGCCCTGGCAGCCAAGTAAACTAGGCCTCTGGCCGCATCCAACTGGGTGATGGCGTCCGCCACCATGAAGCTCACCCCTTGGAACTCTCGAATGGGTCGACCGAAGGCGTGGCGTCGATGGCTGTACCGGGCGGCTATCTCCAAGGCCGCCCTGGCGCCACCCAGACTCGCGGCAGCCGAGGTCATCCTCTCCGGTATCATCATCTGGTTGAAGACCATCGCCCCCCCGTGGAGTCCTCCGATGAGGTTCTCCTTGGGGACCCGCACGTCCCTGAAGACCAGTCGTCCAGTCCCCCCCCCACGGGTCCCCATGAGCCCGTAGATGTACTCAGCGCTAACACCAGGACCTCGTTCGATGATGAGGGCGCTGATGCGCGAGTACTTGTGCGCGTCATCCTCGAAGTTGGTCCTGCAATACACGAGAAACAGATCTGCCTCCGCGGCCCCCACCACGAAGCGTTTCTGCCCGTTCACCGTGAAGCAGTCTCCGTCCAAAACGGCCTTGGTGGTCGCCCCGAAGAAATCCGAGCCGCCTCTGGGCTCGGTGAGGGCCTCGGCGCTGATCAGTCTTCCTTGGAGTATGGGGCGCAGGTATCGTTCCTTCTGCTCATCCGACCCAAAGAAGTGAAGGGCCTCTCCCACGATGGATGGCATCACGAAGGCACACCCCAAGGCGGTCCCGAGGACCCCCACCTCCTCCTCAGCGGCCACCTCGGCGACCCACGGCAGGCCCCTGCCTCCCCACCTCGGATCGAAACGGAGCCCTAGGAGTTTATGGGCCGCAAGCTTCTGTACGAATTCGCGTGGGTATCGTATCTCTTCCCGATCCATGGCGCGGATGTAATCCGGAGAGACCTCTTCTCGGACAAACCTCCGCACCTCATCTCTGATACCCTTGGCCTCTTGGGTCATGAGCACGTCATAGTACATGGTCTCCTCCCTTCGGGGTTGGTCGACAGTGGCCATTCGTCCGTGGCGAATCCTTGCTGGAACCGATTGCCCAGTAGGCGGTCCCCGATCCCCGCATCGTGATCACCTGCCGCGCCCCGGCACAGGAAAGCGATCCGGGAAGTCCGTCATGATCCCGTCCACCCCCATATCGATGAGACTGCTCATCTGCTCGGGCTCGTTCACGGTCCAGACGTGGACCTCGAGCCCGTGACCATGGGCTGCCTCAACGAGCTCAGGCGTTATGTAATCCCTTCCACAGAGCCTGTCCGGTATCTGGAGCGCCTGGCCTGGCAAATGGATCTCCCCCCGTCTGCCAATGGCGATCCACTGGGCAAGCCTCATCCCTTCTTCACGAGAGCTCCCTGTGGCCACCCGGTCTCCCAAGCGGTCCCTCAGGCGATGGAGGATGGCCCCACGTTCCGATGCGAGGAGGACCCGATCCAAGGCCATGTGATGCATCAAGACCTTTTCCAATACAGCCTCCATGGCGGGGTCGTCATCCTTCACCTCTATGTTGAGCATGGCCTGCGGGAAGGCCATCAGGACCTCCTCCAAGGTCTGGATGCTGATCCCCTTGTCGCGAAAGGGATATGGTTCCTCCCCCTCCGAGTAAAAGCGGTACCCGGCGTCCAACTCCTGGATCTCCTGCAACGTCATCTCCTTTACCGAGCCAGAACCGTCAGTGGTGCGATCCACCGTCCCATCGTGAATGACCACCAGGTGTCTGTCCCGGCTCATCCAGAGATCGAGTTCGATATACGGGGCCCCCATCTCCAGCCCTAGGTGAAATGCGATCAAGGTGTTCTCAGGCCTGTGTCCTGACGCCCCTCGGTGAGCGAACAGCCTGGGGGTCGGAAGATCGGCGAAAAAACGGAACGATTCCAGGGCCCGCATCGCGGTGAGACCTACCTCCCGTGGATTGGCGCGAGGCGATTCCCGGCCAATGCCCCTTCTGTCACGTGGAACGGAAGACTATGTAACACACCGCCAAGGGCCTTTCAAGGGGGCAGCGCCTTGACCCGTCCCTTCGTCTGAGATAAGTTTGATCTAGCGGGGGAGCCTGTGAGAGTCCCTTCACCTCCTGGCATAGACCATCTCCGAGCGATCCCACGGGATGGGCGTTGGAGCATCTTATCTCTGTCCATCTTGGGGTGTATCCTTTTTGCCGAGGTCACCCGTGGCGTGCAGGCCCAGCCCCACCTTCAAGAGCTTTTGCCGGGGTTGGAATGGACTTGCTGGGACGGCGGCACCGCGTGCAGGTCAGGGGATTCCGGCATCGGTGTGCTGGTTGCAGACCCCGACCGCTTTCGATTTCAGGTGCTCCACTATGCCTCGCAAGGGGAGTCCCAGCCTTTGACATTGTGGGAATGGCTGGATCGATTAAACCCTCTGGCCCTGTTCAACGCCGGACAGTACTACCCTGATTACTCGTACATGGGCCTTCTCATCCACCAAGGGAGACCCATCAAGGGGCGGCTGCATCCACTGTTCCAGGCCATCCTCGTGGCGGAACCAGTGGAGGAAAGGCCGCCCCGCGCCAGGATCATCGACTTGGCCAACGATGCGTTTGACCCAAGAAAACCCGCTTATCTAGAGGCGGCGCAATCGTTCATGCTCTTGGACCGCGCTGGTTCCATCCGGGTGCAGAAGACCCTGAACGTAGCCAACCGGACCGTGGTGGCCGAGGGTCGCGACGGGAGGCTCTGGATCTTCGTGACGCGAGGGGGTTACACACTGTGGGAGTTGGGCGAAGTCCTCCGATCCAGCCCCTTTCCCATAGCCCAGGCCATGTCCATGGATGGAGGAGACGAGGCACAGCTCTTGGTGCGAGTTGGGGGTTTTCTCTACGACAGCATGGGCCCATGGGATGCGGCAGAAGGGACCGGTCAGCCTGGGCCACGAGCCAGGACCCCGCTGCCGACCGTGGTCGGGGTCTTTCCCAGATATCGATGAGGGCGATGGGGACTCCCCAGGGCCCTCTGCCTGCGACCCTGGCGGTGAGTCGTTGGCCGCTATGCCCCATGGAATGACGATCTCGCAGCCCATGGTCACCACGCCGGAAGGCGGGCAGGGGAGGTCTTCGAATTAAAGGGAAATACCGGCCCCGCACATACTCGGGAGTTAGCCGTGACAGCGCGGTCCCTGAGCCCTCATGCTGTCATCGAGGAGTCAGTAGTCGCTGTTGATGATGGGCAGGTACTCGATGAGGTAAGAAACCTCTTTCTTTCCCATCTTCACCAGGGAGGTGTGCCTCCGGAGGCTGTCCTTGCAGTCGGGGTACCGGGACTCCGATGACCTGAGCCCATCCGCCACGTAGACTATCCGGCTGTTCAGATTCATCCTGTTGAAATCGTCCGGGACCGCAATGGTCACCACCTGGGGCTCCGGGACCTCAGGGCCGAGCGTCTGTGCCTGATTCGACTTGCTCTTCATACCGCGGTTTCCTTGTCAGGGTCATCTCTTGCTCATCATACCGGAAGGCATCCAATTCTTCAACATCGCCCTGGCCTTCGACGCACTGAGGCCTTGGTCTCTTCCTTCGGCCCGCGGCCCGTAGTCTTGCGGACCGGACTATATCAAGGCATCCTCCATCCATCCCAACCTCACGAGATCGATACGAGTGGGATCCGCTACCCCAAGGCGGAACCCCTCCTGAGCCATGCGAACGTGCTTGGGCGATACCGCCAGGGGTTGCTCACCGCGGAAGTGATCTCGCCTCTTGGCCTCCAGGATCCGAAGGCCGGTGGCATCCACGGCCACAGGGTCGATCCCGACCAACATCCCGTTGTAGGGCCACACGTATGCCTTGTTGAAGTGATGCGGGCCTCTGCCGTGAAAGAGGGGGGTGAGCAACACCAGAATGTTCAGGCGGGTCTTGCCTTTGACAGCGGGTAGTTCCCACAGACCCGCCAGCCTGGCACAGGAATCGCCGTGCCAACTCGGCGGATCCTCGGAGAACATTATGTAGTTCTTTATGACACCCCCGATCCCAGCCCAGTGATGGGTTCGCAGCGGGCGGACGTTGATCAGGGCGGTGGCCATTTGAAAGACCCGGTTTCTCAGGACGTTTCGATCCTCTATGGCGATATTCCCCTCGGGGACCCCGGCCTGGATCAGCCTGGCCCTGATGGCGGCCTCCAATTCTGGAGGGGTGGGCAGGTAGTGCCATTCATTGCTCTTTATCCCGACCATGTCTTGGGGTTGGACCAGTCGTCTCCAGGCCTCGGCAGGGTCGGACTCGCGCAGCAGGGCCGCGACGGCCTGGTCGAGCATCCGCGCCACGACCTCACCGTTGACATTGCCCCCCCGGTCCGTTGCCCTGGGATCACGCACGAGGACCACCCTGGCCCTTCCACCCGGGCCGGCCGACCCGCCCGGCTGGGCCTCTGCGGAAGACCAGACCCCAGCGCCCATAAGGGCGATCCCCGCGGTCCCCCTCAGCAAGTCCCGCCTGGTCATGCCCCCACCTCGGTCGCTCATCGCGCCCCACCCCCTAGGCCCTTGGCGAGGACCAAAGCGAGCATGGAGTCCACCTCAGCCCTGGATCCCGCATCGAGCACCACCGCCAGGAGCTTTCCCTGGGAGCGCACCCCGACCCACTTTCCTCCCTCGATCAGTGCCACACCTCCCTCGTCGGCATCCGGCAGGTATCCCGCCAGGAATCTCTCATGGGCCGCCATGGCCTCCTGAGTCGAAGGGTACCTCACCAAGAGGAGCACCAAGGCCCTGTCGGCGCCATGGAGATCAGACCCATACCTGGCCAGCACCCCCTCTGTCCTAGAACCCAGCCCCAGGAGGTTATCGTCTGCGAGAAAGTAGTAACTGTTGAGGATGGCGTGGTCGTGGAAGTAACGGACCTGCCCGCTCAGTCGATCCTTGGCCGGCAGCGAGCTGAGGAGCTCAGGGGGGGACCCCATATCTGGGATCGCTGACGCGATGGCCATGCCAAGCTCGAGCACCGCCCTGGCAGACGCCTCGTTCTCTTCCAGTGTCAGGACCGACACGAAGAAGGACCCCTTCCAGAACTGCAGGGCCCCTTCGAGGTACTCTGAATCGTTGCCCACACCGGCCTCCTTGCCACTCCGGAGGTCGTGATGGTAGACCCCGTAGGCATCGGCCGACGAGCCCATCTCGAACAGATCGGCTACGATCTCGGGTTGACCGGACCTGGAGTATCTCCTGACCACGACCTTTCTGACGTCGAAGGACCTGTAGACCTCGGCCCCGCCATCGATATAGTCGAAGAGCGTGTCGCGGTCATAGAGGGCATCCTCACCATCCCGAACCCACCCATGGATCTCCAGCGGGAGGACCGAGGCCACGGTAGACATGGTTGCGCACCCCCCCAATACTGAGACTGCCCCACACATCGCCAGCCCGAGACCGCACAGGCCCCAGGCCCTGGAACCGGAGCGCCCATGGTTCATTGCCGCCTGCCTGCCCGATGGAGTCTCACCCCTCGGTCCGGCACCGATAAGAGCCGAGCTGCCAAGGGCCAATTACTCCTTGGCCTTCCCCGATTATACAGGGACCAGGCCTGTCATTCAAAGGCGCCCTTCCCTGTGTCGGTCCGGCCGGGCAGCCCTGTGTCCCGGTCTCCTGTCTCAGCAGGAGAGCGATGGAACACCCATCGCAGGCGAGCGGGCAGTCCAGCGGGAGAGGGGGGTGCTGCAGATGAGGCAATGCCTCAGGTACGGGTTTTTTCTTGACTTGCCATGTCCGGTCCTCTTATCCTCCGGGGAAAGACCCGCGAGGAACCAGGCTTGCGGGATGGAACAGGAGCGAGGTGGACGAGAAGTGGCTGCCGACCCCTGGGAACTCCAACTCAGGCTCTGGATCCTGGAGACCCTCGAGACTCAGGGGGGCGCTGCGCAGGCCTCCGTTGTGGCGGAGATGGTATCGAGGCTGCTGGCGAAACTGGACGTCCATCTGGACAAGCTCTTCATGGACACACTGACCAAGTACGGCGTCTCCCCTGTGGAAGGGGAGGCATTTCGCAGCGATTTCTTGGCCTGGGCCAAGGCCGAAGGCCAAGTGGAGGTGAGGTCCAGCTGGAGAGAGGACCTCGAGCGCGTGGCCAATCAGCTCGTGGTGGAGGGATACCTGAAAAAGGATTCGCCTGAGGGCACCTGGGAGATCTCCCGCAAGGGGATGGTCTACCTGATGAGGGGGGATCTGATCGACCAGATCAGACAGGCCAGAAGGATCGTCTGAACAGGGGCAGCGAGCCTCGATGACTCCCCAAGAAGTCGTCATTGAGGACCCTCCATGGACCCGATGCGGAGGGATCTGGGGGAGGAGGGCCTCTGGGGTCTGGGCATTGCCTATGAACGGGGACCAAGGACCTTCCAATCTGCTCATACCCAGCGGGGTGGGCCTGCCCGGTGGCGGGCACAGGGCAGTGATCGAGCCCCGACGAGGCAGAGGGGAGCAGGCCGTTCCAGCGAGGGTGATCATGAGTTTCACGCCCTTGGACCTGGCTTTGATCCGCAAGGCCATGGGGCTCCAAGAGGCACCCGCCCGGAGGGTCGATTTCGCCAAGTTATGGCTATGGGCTGGGGGCGACCAAGAGGTGGGGTTGGTAGGCTGGGCCATGGGCGCCCCCATGGCCGTATACCTCATGGAGAGGCTCATAGCCCTCGGGGCGAGATGGATAGTAGGGGTAGGATCGTGTGGCTCGCTTCAGCCCCACCTGAGGATCGGAGACGTGATCCTCCCCACAGGGGCGGCCATCGAGGAGGGGACCTCGGCCCATTACCGAGGAGAGGACGTCACCACCGCGCCTGACCCATCCCTCTTGGGAGCGCTTAGAGCGGCCCTGGTGGCACAGGGGGTCGATCCCGCCTTGGGGCCTGTCTGGACCACGGACGCCCCCTTTAGGGAAACGATCCAAAAGGTGAGTCGCTATCGTGACCAGGGCCTGCTCGCGGTGGAGATGGAGGCTTCGGCCCTTATGACGGTCGCCTCTTTTCGAAGGGTGGGCTTTTGCAGCCTCCTGGTGGTAAGCGACGAGCTGGGCGACCTGAAATGGAGACGAGGCTTCACGGACCCTTCGTTTTCGGACAGGCTCGCGCAAGTGGCCCGTGTGGCGGTGAGCGTCCTGAGCAGGGGTCCAGATTTGGGAACCTGTGGCGCACGCAACGGTGAAGGAGACGTGACGGCATGTGGCCATCCCGGAGGGGCACGGATTGGAGAGGATAGGTGAGATAATCTCGCGGGTCATGACCCGCGAAGTCTATGAAAAGCGGAGCCGTCAAGGGCCGATCTATGACCTCTGGCCACAGATGGTGGGGGAGCTCCTCGCCCAGAAGTGCCGGCCCGTCGCCGTACAAAGGGGCGTGCTCGTTGTGCAGGTCGATGATTCCGTATGGATGCACGAGCTCCAGATACAGAAGTATCAGATCTTGCAGAGAATTTGGGAGCTCGTGGGAGAGGACGAGGTCTCGGACATTCGCTGGACCGCCAAGGGATACAGGCCGCTCCGCCCTCGTCGCGCCTCGAGGTCGACTTCTCCTGGGCGTCCCCCTAGGCCTCTCACGCAGGATGAGGGGGCATGGATAGAGGCCGTAGCCGCCCAGGTGGAGGACGAGGAGTTGGGGGGCATCGTCCGGAGGGTCTTGGTGCATTACCTGAGGGCACCACAAAGGGGAGAGGGGCTCGCCGTGGTCTCCCGTGACCCTCCTGGATCGTCAGGTCAGCCTCAGTAATCCTCGCCACGAATCCCTTGACTATCGGGCCTTTGCAGGGTAGTCCTCTTCGCACTTCAGGGGCCCTTTTCCGACCTTGGGCACATGGCCCCTTTGCGACTCCCAAACTCCCTGCCTACGGCGGGTCGGACCCGCAGGGTGCCACGGGACGGCCGCTTCCCATGGACGGCAATGGCTGCCGCCCTCAGATCATCGCGTAGATCCCTTCCAGTTCCTCCGTATATGCGTTGCCGTTCCTATAAAGGATCAGAGGGGATAGGACCTCCAGCCCCTCTTTCCCCCCGAGAACCGACTCCAAGAGGGCCATACATGCCGGGAGGGCCTTCCGGCCGTGCACCATCCTGAGCCTCTTTGGCTCGAACCCGTGTCTCCGGAGGCAGGCCAGCAGGCTCACCAACCTCGCCGGGGGGTACGTGAGCCAGAGCCTCCCCTTGGTCTTCACGAGATACCTAGCAGCCTCGATCACGGCCTCCACGGATCCGGAGAGCTCGTGGCGCGCCTGAGCCCGCAACGGGCTCGGGCTCACGCTACCCGACCCCGGGGGATGATAGGGGGGGTTGCTTATGGCGTGATCGAACGACTGAGGTGGAAAGAGCGCTGCCACATCCCGATAGTCCCCCCTGAGGATCCTCACCTTCTCCTCCAGGCCATTGATCCGGACGGACCTCGAGGCCATGTCTGCCAGTTTTTCCACCACCTCCAGGCCGACGACCTCCCTTGCTTCTCCCCTCATGGCCAGGATAACGGGGATGACGCCGCTGCCCGTACCGAGATCGATCACCCTCCCCCCCCGCAGCGGAGAGGCGAAATTGGCCAAGAGTATGGGTTCCATGGAAAACCTGTAACCATCTCGCTTCTGGAGTATACGGACCCTCCCCCTGAAGAGGTCGTCCAAGGTCTCATCTTCTTGGATCATGGGATCGTCCATGCAAGGACTTCCTTGCGGCCTTGATCAAGACCGTTGAACCCTGTCTTGCCCTTCCATGATGTTCATCACGAGACCGGAGAGGAGCTTCGGATAGAAATAAGTCGCCTTGTGTGGCATCTTGCACCGGGCAGTGGCCACGGCCTGCAGTTCTTCTATCTTGGTGGGGTTCATGATGAAGGCCATCTGCACCTCCCCGGCCCAGACCCTCCGAAAGGTCTCGGCTGCGTCGTGCAGGTAAGAGAGGTGTTTGTCCTTTGGGTCCGACACGTCGATACCGAGGATCCTTCCAAATATCACCTCGTGTAGGAGGGTCACGTCCAGAGAATGCAGGCAGTGTGGGAGGTGTTGGAAGCCCCTGGCCAGGTCCTCAGCATCTCGAGGGGTCAGGATCCAAGAGGAGTCCAAGCCGTGCAAGGCCATCCCGATGGCGCTCCCGCTCCTCCCCCTGTCCCGCATCGCCTCGAGGAAGCCCCTGATATGGCCTGTCTCATCGAAGGGACGCGAAAAGGGGATCTCCAGACACAGGAACTCCTCTCCCACGCGCCGCAAGAAAGCGGTCCGATCCAGGTCGGTCAGTCCCGCCACCATCTTGTGGGTGGGGAGGATGACCAGCCCCTGGTCCTCCATGGGGGTCAGATACATCATGGTCCACTGGATCGGGTCTTGGAGACCCCTTTCCGGAGCACTCCCCCGGTTTTCCTCCCAGTAGCTCAGGCACGTCTCGTACCGGTGGTGTCCGTCCGCTATGAAGACCGGCTTGTCCCTCATGGCCCGAACCAGCCCCCGAACAGGCTCGGGCTCGTCCACAGCCCACATGGCGTGCTCGACACCGTCTCTGTCCACCAGGGAGATGATCGGCGAACGACCGTGGACCATCGATGCCGCTTGCACCTCGCCGCGCGGATCCGGGAAGATGGAGAATATTGGGTT
>CAZOXN010000059.1:0-9511 GCA_964583655.1 uncultured Desulfarculaceae bacterium
AGCAGGGAGGCTACAGGTGGATGTCCTTTTCGACAAGGAGATGGCCGGCCGATACGACAGTTGGTACCTTTCCCCTGCAGGCCGGCATGTCGAGCGCATGGAGAACGGCCTGATCCTCGACCTGTTGAAGCCGACCAAGGGGCAGAGCCTCCTCGATGTAGGTTGTGGCACCGGCAACCACCTCCTGCTCTTCCGGCAGATGGGACTGGAGGTGGTTGGTGTGGACCCATCGGAGGCCATGTTGGGGGTGGCCAGGGACAAGCTCGGCCGCACTGCGGATCTGCACCTCGCTTGGGCCGAGGAACTCCCATTCGAGGACAACAGCTTTGACATCGTCACCTTGATCACCTCGCTGGAGTTCTCCCCCCGTCCTTTCCAGGCCTTGCAGGAGGCATTCAGGGTGGCGCGGGCCAAGGTCTTCATCGGGGTCTTGAATTCGGTGTCTGCCAACGGGATTCACAGGAAACTGGAGGCCGTGTTCCGCAAGACCGTGTATGGTAAGGCGAGGTTCTATTCGGTGTGGGAACTGAGATACATGGTGAGGAGGGTCCTGGGCGTCTGCAAGGTAGAATGGGGAAGCGTGATCTTCCTTCCTCTCCCATTGCATTTCTGGGACCAGGCCTTGTGCCACTGGATCCCTAGGCGTCGCAACCCGTTTGGCGCCTTTCTCGGGATGCGGGTGGAAATCCTTTACACACACCAGGCGGCCCTTCTCCCCCTGGGGAGGGGGTGGCTTGGCGGACAAAGGGCTCAGGTCTCTCCCGCTGGGACGGCCGCAGGTGCGCTGGGGATTCAGGGCTGAGGAGTATCTTGCCATGAGAGAGGCCATGCTCTACGATCGGCGTCCGGACAAGGCCGTACAATGCCGTCTTTGCAATCATCGTTGCCTCATCGGGGATACCAAGAGCGGGGTCTGCCATGTGAGGATCAATCAGGGGGGGACCCTCTATACCCTGGTCTATGGCAAGGTGGTCGCCGAGAACGTCGATCCCATCGAGAAGAAACCCCTTTTCCATGTGCAGCCTGGGAGAACCTCTTATTCCATAGCCACCTGCGGCTGTAACTTCCGTTGTCTCCACTGCCAGAATCACGAGATATCCCAGATGCCGAGGGACGATGGAAGGATCGCCGGCTTCGACTTGGCTCCCGATGAGGCGGTGAGAAGGGCAGTGGGTGCGGGATGCTCGAGCATCTCCTACACATACACCGAGCCAACCATCTATTTCGAGTACGCCTTGGATGTGGCGAGGCTGGCCCGTCAAAGGGGGCTGTTGAATGTCTTTGTTACCAATGGCTACATGACCGAGGAGGCACTGGATGCCTTTCACCCTTTTCTTGACGCGGCAAACGTGGACCTAAAGGCAGCCACGGACGACTTCTACAAACGGATCTGCGGTGCCAGGGTTGAACCCGTCAGGGAATCCATACGGGCCATGCGGAGGCTCGGCATCTGGGTGGAGGTCACCACCCTGATCATCCCAGGCCTGAACGACGACCGAGGAGGTTTGCGTGAGATCGCCCGATTCCTCGTGTCCGTAGGGCCAGAGATCCCGTGGCATGTGAGCGCCTTTCATCCCACTTACCGCCTGACGGACCGCCCCCGCACCCCTGTGGAGACACTCCGAATGGCGCGTGAGATCGGGCTGCGGGAAGGGCTGAGATTCGTGTACAGCGGAAACGTCCCGGGGGACGAGGGGGAGGAGACGACCTGTCCTGGTTGCGGCGGGAGACTCATCCGAAGATTCGGCTTTCGGGTCCTGGAGAACCGAGTAAGGGAAGGACACTGCCCGGAATGCGGAACAGTGATAGAGGGGCTCGGCCTATGAGTATGGACCCCTGCGGCGTGTTGTCTTCCCCTTACCGGACAGGCCTCTTGGATGGTCCGCCTTGAAATCCCCGCCTTGTGAGTTCGGGAAGACCCAAGTGAGTCCCGGCGCATCTCATTCATGTCCCAGCCCGGAGACCTCCCCTCCAAGGAGCGCCCTGCGAATCAAGATCAACGGTGTGGTGCAGGGGGTGGGATTCAGGCCTTTCGTCCACAACCTGGCCCAGTCCCTGGGGCTGAAGGGATTTGTCCTCAATTCCTCTCAAGGTGTCCTCATCGAGGTGGAGTCCGAGGATCCTCGAAGGCTGGAGCTTTTTGTTCAGCGGATCCCCATGGAGCTGCCGCCCCTGGCCCGTCTGGAGGGAATGGAGGTCTCAGCCATCGGGCCCGCGGGACACGAGGAGTTCTCCATAAGGGAGAGCATGGATGCCCCGGGCCATTATGTCCTCATATCTCCGGACATCGCCACGTGTGAGGAGTGTCTCCGCGAGCTGAGGGAAGAAAAGGACAGGCGGTTTCAGTACCCCTTCATCAATTGCACCAACTGCGGGCCCCGATACAGCATCATCACGGACATCCCTTATGACCGTCCCAAGACCACCATGGCGGTATTCCCCATGTGCGAGGCATGCAGGAGGGAATACGAAGACCCCAGGGATCGGAGGTTTCATGCCCAGCCCATCGCTTGCCCCGATTGCGGTCCGTCCCTGCGGCTGATTCCATCGCAACGGTCTGCATTGCCCTGCACGGAGGTATCGGGTAACCGAGAGGTCCTTGGCGAGGCGAGGGAGCTCCTCAAGAGGGGAGGGGTCCTGGCCCTGCGCGGCCTTGGCGGGTTCCACATGGCCTGCGATGCCACGCAACACCTCGCTGTATCCAGGCTTCGCGAGGCCAAGCGACGGAGCAACAAGCCTTTTGCCGTCATGTGCAAAGACCTCGAGGTGGTTCGCAAGTACGCCCGGCCGTCCCCCGAAGAGGAGAGGATCCTGCACACCGTGCGCAAGCCCATATGCCTCGTCCCGGTCAGCGATGGCGTCTCGGGCCTATCCCCGGCGGTGGCCCCAGGAAACCGGTATCTGGGGATAATGCTCCCGTACACACCGCTGCATGAACTATTGTTCCAGGACGGTTTGGAGATACTGGTCATGACCAGCGGGAATCTGAGCGAGGAACCCATTATAGCCGCCAACGACGAGGCCCTGGATCGACTGGCGCCGCTCGTGGACGCCTTCGTCTTGCATGACCGGGACATATTCATGCGTGTGGACGATTCCGTGGTGAGGGCCTTCCGAGGGGAGGAGCGGGTCATCCGGCGGGCCAGGGGGTTTGTGCCCACCCCCATCGATTTGGGCAGTCCGCTTCCCGAGGTGCTGGCTTGCGGAGGGCAACTCAAGCATACCTTCTGCCTCACCAAGGGGCGTTTCGCCATACTCAGCCAGCACATAGGTGACCTGGAGAACCTGGAATCCATGGATTTCTTCCTCCAAACCTTGGGAAATCTCAAGGCCCTTTATCGAGTGGATCCAAGGCTGGTGGCCTACGACCTTCACCCGACCTACCTCAGCACTCAGTGGGCCACGGAGCTGGAGGGCCTAGAGAAGGTGGGGGTGCAGCACCATCATGCCCACGTGGTGAGCTGCATGGCGGAGAACCACGTCTCAGAACCTGTCATCGGTGTGGCTTTCGACGGGACTGGGTACGGAGAGGACGGCGCCGTATGGGGAGGCGAGATCCTGGTGGCTGACAGGAGGTCGTTTCGGCGGGCGGCCCATCTCAAGTATGTCCCCATGCCCGGGGGGGAGGCGGCCATCAGGGAGCCTTGGCGCATGGCCCTCAGTCACCTCTGGAAGGCCTATGGGAGCGGCCTGGACTTGAGCCCTTGGGGAGAGCAGTTGGGAGACACCAGGGTGCGCAACGTCTTCCATATGATCCGAACCGGCTTGCTTTCGCCTTTCACCTCCAGCATGGGGAGGCTCTTCGATGCGGTCTCCTCCATGCTGGGGATCCGCCACCGCATCTCCTTCGAGGGAGAGGCAGCAATGGACCTGGAGATGAATTCGGACCCGCGGGCAGGTGGCCACTATCCATATGGCCTCTCAGACGGGGATCCAGTCATCATTGACCCGTCGCCCATTGTCAAGGCCCTTTGGGAGGACCGCCTAAGGGGCGTGGCAGTCCCGGTCCTGGGGGGGCGGTTCCACAGGACCATCGCGGCCATGGTGGGGGAGGTGTGCGAGACCGTGCGAGGGCGCTACGGCCTGAATCAGGTCTGCCTGAGCGGGGGCGTGTTCCAGAACACCCTCCTCCTGGGACTGACCCTGCAGTGCTTGGAGGACAGGGGGTTCACCGTGAATATCCACAGACAGGTCCCCACGAACGACGGGGGCATATCCCTGGGGCAGGCCGTGGTGGCAGGGGCAATGGCGCGCGATGGAGTGGGTCGATCTTGGTGAGATCTCTGTGCCGGATCGGGGTGCGGGCAGCGGCATGGCCCTCATCGGGCCGAACAGGTCGTTGGCGCCTTGCAGGAGGCTGCTTTGAAGTACATCGATGAGTTTCGAGATCCGCGGCTTGCCGGTCCGTTGTTGGAAGAGATCAGGCGGGAGGTCGCCACCCTGGGGGATGTGACCCTGATGGAGGTCTGCGGGACTCACACGGTGAGCATTTTCCGCCATGGGATAAGGGGATTGCTCCCTTCGAATATCAGACTCTTGTCCGGACCAGGCTGCCCTGTCTGCGTCACCCCTAACCACTACCTGGACAAGGCCATGGCCTGCGGGAGGATGCCGGGGGTGATCCTCGCCACCTTCGGGGACATGATGCGGGTGCCCGGTTCCAGTTCCACCTTGGAGCGGGAGAAGGCCGCGGGCCAAGACGTAAGAGTGGTCTACTCGGCCATGGACGCCCTGGAGATAGCCGTCCGAAACCGTGCTGCCACGGTGGTCTTCCTCGGCGTGGGTTTCGAGACCACGGCCCCAACGATCGCTGTCTCCATGATGGAGGCAAGACGCAGAGGGATCACCAACTTCACGGTCCTCAGCGGCCACAAACTCGTCCCTCCGGCCATGGAGGCGCTGGTGAGCGGGGCAGGTCCCTCCCTGGATGGCTTCATCTGCCCGCCTCACGTGAGCGCGGTCATCGGCACCATGCCGTACGAGCCCCTGGCCAGCGATCACCACATCCCGTGCGTGGTCACTGGATTCGAACCGCTGGACATCCTCGAGGGGATCCTGATGCTCGTCCGGCAGATCCGGCGCGGCCAACATCGTGTGGAGATCCAGTATCGGAGAGTGGTCACCCCTGATGGCAACAGAGCGGCCATGACGATCCTAGAGGAGGTGTTCGAGCCCCAAGATGACCTCTGGAGGGGGATCGGGACCATACCGGGCAGCGGCCTGAGGATACGCGAACCGTATGCGGAGCTGGATGCGGGGCGCCGGATGGAGATGGCGGTGGAGCCGCCAAAGGAGGAGAGAGGTTGCCGTTGCGGGGAGGTCCTCCGCGGTCTCTTGGCTCCACCGGAGTGCAGCCTCTTTGGCGTGCGCTGTGCCCCGGAACACCCAGTGGGGGCGTGCATGGTCTCCAGCGAGGGGACCTGCGCGGCCTACTACAAGTACGGAGGCCGTCCCGGGGCCTGAGGATGGGTGGTCTGGCAAGGCCTCCGGATGTGAAAGAACAAATCTCGATCACAGGTTGGCAAGGATATGGAAGACCGAATACTCTTGGCCCACGGGGGTGGTGGGAGGCTGATGGAAAGGCTGATCCGCGAGGGCTTCCTGCCCGTTTTGGCCAACGAGATCCTGGCTCGGTTGGGGGATTCGGCCATCGTCGAGGTCCGAGGGGTCTCGTTGGCCTTCACCACCGACTCCTACGTGATATCGCCCATCTTTTTCCCTGGGGGCGACATCGGACGTCTGGCCGTCTCCGGCACGGTCAACGACCTGGCCGTGAGCGGGGCGAGACCCCTTTATCTGAGCCTGGGACTGATACTGGAGGAGGGGTTCCCCATGGCGGATCTCCATCGGATCACCAGCTCGATTCGGGCCACCGCTCAAGAGGCAGGGGTCCAGGTGGTCACGGGAGACACCAAGGTGGTCAACCGGGGGAAGGCCGATGGGATCTTCATCAACACCTCAGGGATCGGCCTGGTCCTGCCGTCGGCAGAGACATCTGGCCTTCGCTCCCACGTGGGCGACCGCGTGCTCGTCAGCGGCACCTTGGGAGATCACGGGATAGCAATCATGGCTGCCAGGGAGGGTCTGGATCTTGAGACCACCGTACCGAGCGATGTGGCGCCGTTGAACGGGATGATCGAGGGGTTGATTACCCTCGGCCAAGGGGTGCGGTTTCTCAGGGACCCTACACGGGGGGGATTGGCCTCGGTCCTGAACGAATTCGCACGGCTGACCGGGCTGACAGTAGAACTCGAGGAAGAACGGATCCCCGTTCGATCAGAGGTCCGAGGGGCGTGCGAGCTCCTGGGGCTGGACCCTCTGCTGGTGGCAAACGAGGGGAAGTGCGTTGCGGTGGTGGCCAGCGAGGAGAGTGACCATGCCCTGCGGATCCTCCGTTCGCATCCCCTTGGCCGAGAGGCCCAGGAGATCGGGAGGGTGGTGGAAGGCCCCCCCGGAAAGGTCCTAGTGAAGACCGAGATCGGTGGAACGCGTATCCTGGATGCTCCGGTGGGGGAGCAGCTTCCGAGGATCTGTTGACCGAGGTTGACCTCTTGGCGTCCCGGTTTATCGCCCTCGCGAAGTAGGCACCTTCCCCATGGGCTTCCCTTTCTTGGGCGTTTCCACCCCTTCTATCAGGGGGAGTTCCTCCCCCGCCTTGCCTTGAAAGTAGCTCTCCTGCGTGACGCTCCAGGTGTCCCCAGCCTTCCCTGATCTCGTGAGACGGGCGCACACCAAGGTGGAATCCTCCGGTCCCGCTACCCAGAAGTACATGCTAGCCCTAACCACCCCCTGGGAGGGGTCGGTCTCCCGCTGGAAGAATACCGGTATGGGGCCGTATTGGATCCTACCGCCTAGGGCCTCTTTCAGCGGTTTGCTCTCCTTGACCACAGGGACAGCAGTCAGGTAGGCTCGGTATACCTGACGGGGAAGATCCGAGACCGCAAGCCAACTCAAGGCGAAAAGGACGATGGGCAACAGCCCCACGATCTTTCTCAGGCCGGATGAACTGACGACCTGTTCCTCCCCTTCGGGTCTCTCCGAACCGCCAGGGAAGGGTATCCTGAGCTTCGCTCTCGCTCCCCCCATCGGTGCCCCGCACCACTTGCAGTATTGGGCAGCCTCCTGCGCCTGGGCGCAGCGTGGACAAGTGACCTGACCGGTCTCTGGTGTCGGCTGAGCCTTCAAGCTGTCCAGCAGACTGGCGCCACACCTCTCGCACTTGGGCCTCCTCATCAACTTCAAGAGACCCAGTTGGGTGAACTCGTACTCCGTGTTGCACTCAGGACACTTGATCTTCATCCCATATCCCTCGGGGAGTATCGCCCTCCTTCACCCTCTTTCAAGACCAGATTGCGAGCAGACCCATCCAGGCCGGTGAGCCACGTGTCGCACCACCTGGTCCATGCCTTGGCCTCCATGGGTCAATCCACCCTGGAGAGGGGCACCCATTGCCTCGAGGGAAACGTGAAATGGCTTCAAAGCGAGACAGGGGAACCCTCCGAGAGTAGTGATGGGTCCTTCCAGGAGGCTCACCGTAGAACAGGGCACGGCCGCCCCTGCCAAGGTGCCCTGACTCCGACCCTCTTGTGGGGCAAGTCCCGATGGGGAGTCCATAGACCCTGACCGAGTCCCGAGAATTCGCGGTTTCCCTGGGAAGCCGGCCCGAAAGGGGAACATGGTCTTGTCTACTGTTTTTCCTCTTTGCCCGCCGGCTTCTCGGGAGAGGAACCTGGGGTGACGTCGATCTCGTCCTTCCCAGTCGTGGCCTTCTTGAAGTTGCGAATCCCCTTGCCCAGGCCGCTTCCTATCTCGGGGAGTTTCCCGGCCCCGAAGATGATGAGGACGATGAGCAAGATGATGATCAGTTCCCAAGGCCCTGGCGTGAACATCGCTGCCTCCTAGAACCGCTTCCCCCCGTATCCATCTGTTGCCACAACCCCAATGAGGGCTGAAGGAGCTGCTGGCGGAAGTGTGTGGGAATCGAACCCACCTCCCGATGTTTTAGACCGGGACACTGGATTTGAAGTCCAGGAGGCCCACCAGAACCTGTCCACTTCCAAGAGAACGCTACCTCGAGGGCGGCCCGTCTCATGGTCCGGCCCGCATCGAGGAATAGGCCAAAGCTGACCAGGGCCCAAGGGACAAGCCCACGGAAATCCTCGGCGGACTCGAACATAGTCTAAACCCAATGCGCGAGCCCTTGCAAGCCCTCCCTGGGGGGATAGACTCCTCGTAAGTGATCACGGGGTGATGGGTCTCTCGGAGCAGCTTGCCTGCCTGCCGCCTGTCTGCGTGCAACGCACAGGCAGGCGCCAGGCTTGGCGCAGGAAGGGCGGAGGGGCTTTGATGTTCAAGGACTTGGACCTGGGATCCGCCACAGGCGGATTTGACCAAAGCGGAGCTGAGTCAAATCCAGCTTTGCGCGGGGAGGGGGCAGGCACCTGCCTGTGCGTCGCACGCAGACAGGTCCCCTGGAGGTCCAATACTTCGGAAAATCAAGCGCGGAAGGCTTGAAGCGAAAAGAAAGGCCGTTGCCCCGTGACCGATTCCGATTCCTCCCCTCTTGGAAATAGATGAAAGGCCTAAGCTGGCCATTTAGATCGTCAAGGCGCTGGGATTGCGTTGCCGGAACCTGATACAACCGGAGGGGACGGAGCCGGTGGGGGTCTCAGCTCGCCCCCTTGATGGGCCGCGGATGCGACCAGGGTAAAAAGGAGACTAGAGGGGGCGTCTCTTTCCATCGTTCAGCAAGACCTGTTGCCCTGAGGACCGGGAAGATGGAAGATGAAGGAGGAAGGTGTCATCCAGTGGTGGGGGCGTCAGGAGGTGGAGAGGGTCACATTGCCGATCGAAGGGATGTCCTGCGCTGCCTGTGTGAGAAGGGTTCAGCAGGCCTTGAGCCGGGTGGATGGGGTGCTGGACGCAGAGGTGAACTTCGCCACAGAGAGGGCGAGCGTCTCCTTTGTGCCCGGGAAGGCCTCGGTCTCTGACCTGGTCAGGGCAGTGGAGCAGGCGGGGTACAAGGTCATTGAAGCCCCCAAGGGAGACCTTCTGGAGCAGGAGCGGGAGGGCAGGGAGAGGGCTGTCTCCGAGTTGCGCCGTAAGTTCGCCGTGGGCGTTGGGCTCCTCGTCCCCATGCTCATGCTCTGTTACTGGGAGCCTTTGGGGCTTGGAGACCTTTTCCCTCTGAAGCGCCAAAGCAACTTTTTCATCCAACTCCTCCTTCAGACCCCGATTCAGTTCTGGGCGGGATGGCAATTCTACCGGGGGGCCTGGGCCGCGGCCAGGCACCGCACCACCGACATGAACACCTTGATTGCCGTGGGTACCTCGGCTGCGTACCTTTACAGCGTCCTGGCCACCTTTGTGCCGTCCCTCTTCTCTGCCGAGGGCCTCATGGCCGAGGTCTACTTCGACACGGCAGGGGCCATCATAGTGATCATACTCCTTGGCCGCATGCTGGAGGCCAGGGCAAGGGGCCGCACATCAGAGGCCATAGAGAAGCTCATGG
>CAZOXN010000060.1:0-9493 GCA_964583655.1 uncultured Desulfarculaceae bacterium
GCGGCGGGCCCTCTTTTGGCCGCGGCCTCCGGAGAGGACCACTGGACGGAGTCCTAGTGTATCCAGTCGGGGAAGAGGAAGGCCAATGCCTCCAGGTGGAGATGGAGGTGAGGCCTCTTGGACATCACCTCACGGAGGTCCTGGATCGCCTGCTTGAATCGATTCATCTCCGTCAACTCCCCCTCCCTGGCGTGGATCCTATCCTCCAGTGCCTGGAGGCCAATGGCATGGGTCCTGAAGAGCCTCATGTCCCCCTCCCGAAACGCGTGATGGTTCAGTATGGAAAGGAGGACCAGCCCCAAAAGGAGGAGTTCCGTCGCGGAACAGATGGCGGCCACCCGGCTCAGGCTTCGCGCCCTCATGAGCTCCGGGGGTAGCATGGAGAGCAACGGCTCGAGGAGCTCGGGGGCGTTGAGCGCCAGGTTCAGCACCCCCATCTCCGGAAAGGGCGACTCTTCCCCCGATGGCGCCAGCAGGCTTACCGGGATCTGCAAAGCGGAACCGAGAGAAGATGCCACCTCCTGGGTGAACCACCCGGGGGCCAGCAGGACGCTCACGCGTTCCACCGGGACCTTGTAACGCTGCTTGGCGTAGAAAGCCGATCGCTGTATCTCCAGGATCAGTTCCTCCTGGAGCCCCTCGTGAAGGCCGGGCAGGGAGCGGTGAAAACCGTAGAGCCGGCCCTGGAAGAAAAGGACGTGCACCGTGTCTTGCTCGAATACCACCAGGAGCCTCGTAGCGCCATCCTCCTTGCGTGCGCTGTACTCGACGAGGAGGTCCAGGGCGCTTGCCACCTTCTGGACCCTCAGCCCCAGTTGCCCCAAACGTTCCAGCAAGGGCTGGAGTGTCGCCCTGGGGTGCACGGCCAGGAGATACTGGTCCCTCAGGAGGCCCTCCTCCTCCGCTGTGCCCATGATCCGCCACCCCAAGGAGAGCTCCCCGGCCGGTGCCCCGGCGAGCTCCTCGGCCTCGTTGGCCATGACCGTGCTGGTCACACCTTTCTTTCCCGAAGGGAGGGAGACCACCTGGTGCTGAAGGGCTTCGTCTTGCAGCAGCAACACCGCCTGTCCCGAGAGGCGATGGATGGGCTGGACTCGATCGGGTGGACAATCAAGGGTCTTCTTCAACCGGCCGGCTTTCCATTCCACCGCGACCAAACGGTTCCCCTTGAGGTAGAGGAGGTTCCTCTTTCCCCTGAAGCCTATCACGAGACCTCGTCCGTCCGTCTCTCGGACTTCATGGTCGTGGCCAGGCCCCCACCGCCGTGGCGAAATCCGATGGAAAAAAAGCCCGAGCCCATTATACAGAATTCGGTCCGCTTGTAAAGGAAATTTTTCTACAAATTGCGGTAGGCACAGTCGGGGGCACAAGATGTAGGGAAGGGCCACGGGGGCCCCGTGCTATCCGAGTTCCCCCAGGATGGTGTAGATGGGCCAGAGAACGGTCATGATGATCACGATGAATATCACCCCGACGGTCATCAGCAACAAGGGCTCCAGCATGGTCAGCAGGCGCTTGACTCCCTCATCCACGGAGCGTTGGATGTGTCCTCCGAGCTGTTCGAGGCCTTCCTCCAGGGTCCCGGTCTGTTCCCCGACCCTGACGCTTCGAAGGACCTGCGGGGTGAAGCCTCCGACCCGCTCCATGGCCTCTGCCAGGGAGTCGCCTTCCAGGATGCGCTCCCTGATCCTTCCCATGATGAGCTTGAAATGGCGGTTGGGGACCACCTCCCGGAGGATCTCGAAGGACTGGTGGATCTGGATCCCGGACCTGTAAAGGACACGGAGATATTTCACGAAGCGCAGCAGGATCAAATCCCTCAGGAGGGGCCCCACCGGGCGGAGGCGCAGCTTGTGGCGGTCCCAGAACAACCTGACCCCCTCGAACCTCCAGGCGATCAGGCACGCCAGGACGATACCTGCCAGGCAGGCCGCGATCAGGTACCAACGATGGAGCAGCCATTCGTTGAACAGGACGAGGAGCTTGGTGGGCAGGGGCAAGGGCCGGTTCAGCTCCTGGATGAAGCTCACCAGGCGTGGAATCACCACCGCCACGAAGAGGGAGATGGCTACGCCCATGATGACCATCACGATGGCCGGATAGACGAGGGCATGTTTTATCTGCTGGCGGATCTGTATGAGCCACTCCAGATAGGTCCCTACGTCCTTGAAGGACTCGTCCAGGCTTCCGGCAGTCTCACCGGCGTGGATGACGGATACGTAGTGCGGCGGAAAGGCCTCGGGATAACGAAGCATGGCCTGGGAGAGGGTCTCCCCGGCGGTCAAATGAGCGAGCACGGCCTGGAGGATCCCCTGGAACCTGGGGTCGCGGATGTGTTCCTTGAGGTCGGACATTCCCTGCATGAGGGGGATGCCCGACCTGATGACGAAGGCCATCTGGTGGGAGAACTCGGCGAGATCCTGCGGTCTGACCTTGGTCCCCCTTCCCCCGACCCTGCGCAGGGCGGAGGCCTTCTTGAGGAGCAGTCCCTGGGCCTTGAGACTGGAGTAAAGGCCGCGGTCGTCCTGGGCCTCGGCCCTTCCCGTGATGAGCCTCCCCTGGGCATCCCATGCCTTGTATCTGTACAAGGGCATTTCAGAGGACCCTTCGGATCTCTTGGAGGGTCGTCTTTCCCTTCAATACGGCCATCAGCCCGTCCTGCAGGATGTTGCGGTACCCGCGACTCTGCAGCATCCGGTACATCGCGTCCTCACTGTTTTGCTCGCTTATCATGTGATAGAGGGTCCTGTCCACCTCCACGATCTCCCCCACGGCGAACCGGCCGATATAACCGTCTCCCCTGCAGTGACTGCATCCCCTCTCTCGAGGCAGGCGAAGGGGCGATGGGATCTCCAGTGCGCCACCCAGCGACTCCTTGAAGAACCTCTCGTCCTCAGGGGTGGCGTCCTCCTCGACGCGACACTCGGGGCAGACACGGCGGAGGAGGCGTTGGGAGACGACTCCTAGCAAGGAGGAGGCCAGGATATGGGACGGGGCCCCCATGTGGATCAGGCGCGGTATGGCCCCTAAAGCGGAATTGGTGTGAAGGGTGGAGAGCACCAAGTGCCCGGTCAACGCCGCCTGCATGGCGATCTCCAAGGTCTCTTGGTCCCTCACCTCCCCCACGAGGATCACATCGGGGTCCTGACGCAGTATGGAGCGGAGTCCGCGCACAAAGGTGAATTGGGCCCTGGGGTTGATCTGGCTCTGACGGATGAAGGGCAGATCGTACTCTATGGGGTCCTCTATGGTCATGATGTTGATCTGGGGCGAGGCGATCTCCATGAGGGAGGCGTAGAGGGTCGTTGTCTTGCCAGAGCCTGTGGGCCCCGTCACCAGGATGATCCCCTGGTGACGTCCCAAGAGCCTCCTGAGGGTAGTCCTCAAGTCCTCGCTGAACCCCAGTTCGTCAATCCGGGTGACGAGTTTCCTCCTGTCCAAGATCCTGATCACCACGTTTTCACCCTGGGAAGTTGGGTAGACCGAGACCCTGAGGTCCAAAGGCCTGTTGCCGAATCGGAACTCCGCCCTCCCGTCCTGAGGGAGCCGGGTCTCGGAGATGTCGAGATTGGCCATGACCTTGAGCCTGGAGACCAAGGTCCGCTCCAGCTCCTTGGGAAGGATCTGCCACACCTTGAGGATCCCATCCACCCGGAAGCGCACCAGGACCGCGTTGCGTTCCGGCTCGAGGTGTACGTCTGTGGCGCTGTCCTTGGCAGCCATGGTGAGCATGTGGTTCACGAGCCTTATCAAGGGTGCCTCTTCCACCGCAGGGCCCCCTCCAGGGGCGCCCAAGGCCTCGTGGGCCTGTTGGAGGATCTCCCTGAGGGGGTCCTGCCCCCCTGTGTACCAGAACTCCACTGCGCGCAAGATCTCGGTCTCGGAGGCCACCACTGTCCTGATCCTCTTGCCCGTCCTCTTGCGGAGTTCGTCCACAGTGATCACATCGAACGGGTCGGTCAAGGCGACCATGAGCTCGTTATCCTCCAAGGACAGGGGGAGGACCTTGTGTTCTAGGGCCCACTCCTTGGGGATCAGATGGATGGCCTCTGGGTCCACCGATACGCCTTCCAAGGAGGTCAGGTGGGGCGCGCCGAGGTCTTGAGAAAACAGGGAGGAAAGGACGGTCTCCTCCACGAAGCCCAGGTCCACCAAGATCTCCCCCAGCAGCTTGGAGGTCCTCTTCTGGAGTTCGAGGGCGATGCGAAGCTGTTCCGGGGTGAGGAGCCCCTCGTGGATGAGCCTGTCCCCGAGGCGCCTGGGTGCGGAAGGGATCTGTACCATCTCGCTCGACCTCGACGTCAAGATCAAAGGGCTCGCCTCCCTATATAGCCACTCGGATGGCAAATTGCAAGCGCCCCCCGTTCCTGGGGACCCCTAGTATCGTCCACCCGCGGCAGGCCCCTTTGTTGATCTCGATGCCCCTCACAGGTATACTTCCAGTGAAATCAGGGGGAAGCGACTGAGTCATGACCCCAGAGGCCATACCGTTCGAGTATCCCGCTCAGCACGAGGCTCGGGTAGCCTTGAAGGACGGCTCCAAGCTCCTTCTCAGACCCATAAGGCCCAGCGACGCCCCGCTGCTCATCGACCTGTTCAACAAGCTCTCTCCCAGGTCTATCTACATGCGCTTTCTCAGCCCTCTGCGTCAGCTCCCCGAGGGGTGGGCGAGGAGGCTGGCCACGGTGGATTATGTGAATGACTTTGCCTTGGTCGGTGTCATAGAGGAGGGTCCTGGCGAGGCGCTCGTCGCGGTGGGGCGTTATGCCAGCGACCCTGAGAAGGGCAGGGCGGAGCTGGCCGTGGTGGTGCGCGATGACTGGCAGGGCAGGGGACTCGGCAGGCTCGTCCTCGCCAGGGTCATCGAAATAGCCCGAGGGAACGGTATTCGTCGATTCGACGCAGTGGTGGATCATGAGAACAGCATCGTCATGGGAATCATAGATCAACTGGGATACCCGCACCGGGTGAGGACTGAGCAGGGGGCTTATTACGTGGAGATCGAAGCGCAATGAGTAAGCAGCCGCCGGGCACGAAGAATCCTGGCCTCCATGTGGTCATCCTGGCAGGGGGGAGCGGGACTAGGTTTTGGCCCCTGAGTCGTGAGCAGATGCCCAAACAGCTCCTGAGGATCTTGGGTGACAGGAGCATGCTGGCCGTGACACTGGAAAGGGCCCTTGCCTTGGTACCGGAGGAGAGGGTCTGGGCTGTCACTACCCGCGGCCAGGCCCCAGAGGTCCGAAGGGAGCTGGGGGCCGAGGGTGCAGGTCGGGTCAGGGTCCTGGAGGAGCCCGCTGGGCGCAACACGGCAGCGGCCATCGGTCTGGCCGCCATGGCTGTCTTGGATGATGACCCAAGAGGGGTCATGGCGGTCTTCCCCGCTGATCATTACATCCGCGAGGGGGAAGCCTTCACGGGCCTGGTGGAGAGGGCCAGGCTGGTGGCCGACGAGGGTTGGCTCGTGACCCTCGGGATCAAGCCGACCCGGCCGGAGACAGGCTACGGTTACATCCTCAAGGGCAGTCCCCTGAGCCGCGGGTCAAAGGGGGGAAATGGGCTGGAGGCCTTCAGGGTGGTCCGTTTTGTGGAGAAGCCCGACAAGGAGGCGGCCGAGCGGTACTTGATTTCGGGCGAGTACCTCTGGAACAGCGGGGTCTTCGTCTGGGGTGCCGGGTCCTATCTGGAGGAGCTCGGGATCCATCTGCCCCGACACAGACAGGGGCTTGAAGAGGTCAGGAAGCTGTGGGGCGACCCAGCCACGGCCAAGAGGGCCTCGGGGGTGTACGAGGCCATGGAGGCCATCTCAGTGGATTACGGGGTCCTGGAGCATTCTCACAAGGTGGCGGTCATACCCGCGGATATCGGCTGGAGCGACGTGGGCTCATGGGCGGCCCTCATGGAGATCCATCCGAAGGACGCCAACGGAAACCTCCTCTGCGGCGATGTCTTGGCAATGGACACTCACGAATCCCTGGTGAGGTCCGAGGGGCGTCTCGTCGCGACCCTCGGGGTGCGGGATCTGGTGGTGGTGGAGACCGACGATGCTGTCCTCGTGTGTCACAGGGAAAGGAGCCAGGAAGTGAGGAGGATCGCTGAAGGGCTTCGGGGAGAGGCAAGAGGGGAGGCCCTGATACATCGACAAGTCTACAAACCATGGGGTGCCTACAAGGTGCTCGATAGCGGTGAAGGGTACAAGGTCAAGTGGCTGGATGTGATGCCTGGGAAGCGCCTGAGCCTCCAGAGACACGAACACAGGGCAGAGCACTGGGTGGTGGCCTCAGGGACGGCATTGGTCACTGTGGATGGGGAGGTGCTGGAGGTTCGGCAAGGGGGGCATGTCCGGATACCCCTGGGCAGTGCGCATCGTGTGGAGAATCAGGGGCCGGGGATGCTTCGCCTGATAGAGGTTCAAACAGGGGACTATTTGGGAGAAGACGACGTGGTGCGCCTCCAAGACGATTATGGACGGGAGGGCCAATGACCGAAGATCTCATCGACAGGTTCCTGGCTCACATGGCCGTGGAGAGGGGGCTATCCCCCAACACCCTTGAGGCATATAGCCGCGACCTCCTGAGTTTCGTGGACTTCATGGACGATCACCAAGTGCAAAGAATCGAGGATGTAAAGCCTTATCACGTCCAGGACTTCCTCAGCCTGCTGCGAGCCAGGAAGCTCTCCCCGAGGAGCGTTGCCAGGAGGCTGGCTGCCATCCGGTCGTTCTTTCGCTTCCTGGTGCGAAGAGGACTGGTCTCGGCAAACCCCACTTCTGTCCTCCAGTCCCCGCGGGTGGGCCGCCCGCTGCCCAGGACCTTGAGCCGAACCGATGTGGAGGCCCTCCTGGAAAGACCCTCGGGCCAGGACCCGCTGAAGATGAGGGACCGGGCGATGCTGGAGGTCATGTACGCCACGGGGATGAGGGTTTCGGAGCTCGTGGGCCTGGACCTCCATCAGCTCAACTTCATCACAGGGACCGCGCAGGTCCGAGGCAAGGGGGGGAAGGAGCGCGTCGTGCCGCTGGGAGAGTACGCCCTTGAGGCCCTCAGGGTCTATCTGGAGCGTGGGCGAGATAGGCTGAGCAAACGAGGTTCGACTCGCGCGCTGTTCCTGAATCGCTCTGGCAAGAGACTCACCAGACAAGGGTTCTGGAAGGCCCTGAAGGGATACGCCAAGGGGGCCGGCATCGACAGTGGGGTGACCCCCCACATGCTGCGTCACTCCTTCGCCTCCCATCTCCTCGAGGGAGGGGCGGACCTTCGGGCCATACAGGAGCTGTTGGGCCACGCGGACATATCCACTACTCAGATTTACACCCATGTGGCCAGGGGTCGCCTCAAGGAGATCCATCGCCAGTTCCACCCCAGGGGGGAATGAGCGGTCCATCTCATGGAAGATGACAGACTGCAGATCATAACCACACATATCAACGCGGACTTCGATGCCCTGGCGTCGATGCTGGCTGCAAAGAAGCTTTACCCTCAGGCTCGCATAGTCTTCCCCGGCTCTCAGGAGCGAAGCCTCAGGGAGTTCTTCGTCCAGTCGACCTTCTATCTCTTCGAGGTCGATCGAATACGCGACATCGATCTGGAGCAGGTTGGCACCTTGATCCTGGTGGACACGAGGCAGAGGAGTCGCATCGGGAGGTTCGCGGAGGTCGTCGATCGCCCGGGGGTTAGGGTGCACATCTACGACCACCACCCTCCCACCGACGACGACCTGGAGGGCGAGGTCCAAGTGGTCAAAGAGCTCGGCGCCACCACCACACTGATGGTGCAGATCCTCCAGGAACGCGGCCTGGAGGTCACCCCTGACGAGGCCACTGTCTTGGCCTTGGGCATCTACGAGGACACGGGCTCCCTGACCTTTTCTTCCACCCGTCCCGAGGACTTCGAGGCCATGGCCTATCTGAGATCCAAGGGGGCGAAGCTGAGCATCATCTCGGACCTCATCACCAGGGAGCTCACCGCTGATCAGGTCTTCCTGCTCAACGACTTGATCCGCTCGGCGCGAAAGGTCAGGATCCAGGGGGTGGAGGTGGTCATGGCCACTGCGGCCTCCGATCATTACGTGGGGGACTTCGCTGTCCTCGTCCACAAGCTCAGGGACATGGAGAACATAGACGTTCTGTTCGCCCTGGCCCGCATGGAGGACCGGGTATACCTGGTTGCCCGCAGCCGCCTGGAATCCGTGAACGTGGGACAGATCGCCGTGGAGTTCGGCGGGGGAGGACACGCCACTGCGGCCTCTGCCACGATCCGAGATCTCACCCTGATGCAGGCGGAGGAAAGGCTGCTCGCCCTCCTCAAGGAGACGGTCCGGCCGGTGAGGAGGGCCAGGGAGATCATGTCCTTTCCGGTCAAGACCGTCGATGCCGGACAGAAGATCAAGGAGGCGGCCGAGATCTTGGCCAGGTTCAACATAAACGTCCTCCCGGTGATGAAGGGGGAGGAATTGGTCGGCCTGATCTCGAGGGTGGTCGTGCAAAAGGCGAGCTATCATGGCCTTGAGGACCTGCCGGTGAAGGAATACATGACCTCGGATTTCGAGACCGTGACCCCGGATGTCCCGGCAGAAGAGGTCAGGAGGATCATCGTCGAGAACGCCCAGAGGTTCGTTCCGGTCTTGGAGGACGGGAGGCTGGTGGGTGCCATCACCCGAACGGATATCCTGCGAGAGCTCCAGTTCAATGGTCTGGAGACAGGGGAATATGCCTTCGACCGAGTCCACAAGGAGGAGGCGGTTCGGAAGAAGAAGATACGGCAGATGGTGGAGGAGAGGCTCCCCCCGAGGGTCCTGGGGCTCCTCTTGGACCTGGGGGAGGTGGCAGAGCAGATCGGTATCAACGCCTTCGTGGTGGGGGGCTTCGTCAGAGACCTCCTGTTGCGGCAGGAGAACCTGGATCTGGATGTCGTGGTGGAAGGGGATGCCATCGAGTTCTCGCGAAACTATGCCGAGGCCCGCGGATGCAGGTACAGGGCTCATCAGGAATTCGGCACCGCGGTCCTGATATTTCCCGACGGGTTGAAGGTGGATGTGGCCACTGCCCGAACGGAATACTACGAGCACCCGGCGGCCTTGCCAACGGTGGAGCTCAGCTCCATAAAGCTCGACCTTTATCGAAGGGACTTCACCATCAACACCCTCGCTATATGCCTTAACCCGCCGCATTTCGGTCAGCTCCTAGACTTCTTCGGCGGCCAGAGGGACATCAAGGATCGGACCGTCCGTGTCCTGCACAACCTGAGTTTCGTGGAGGACCCAACCAGGGTCCTCAGGGCGGTGCGCTTCGAGAACCGATTCGGATTCAAGATCGGCAAGCACACGCTCAACCTCATCCAGAGCGCCGTTCGCCTCAACTTCCTGGAAAAGGTCGAAGGGAGGAGGTTGTGGCACGAGTTGCTGATGCTCCTGAGCGAAAAGAGGCCGCTGGTGGCGATGCAGCGTCTGTGTGAACTGGATGTGTTGCGATTCATTCACCCGAGCCTCGATCTAGGGG
>CAZOXN010000061.1:0-9436 GCA_964583655.1 uncultured Desulfarculaceae bacterium
GGTTGAGCCTGGGCAATGCCACAATGCAGCCCTCCACAGGGATGACCTTGCTGGACCCCCACTCCATGAAGCCCAGGCCTCGCTGCGGAGCTGGGCCCTGATGCATCTCGAGTTTCGACCTGTATCCCAGATCCTCCGGGGAAGCGATGATCGGGCCCACCCTCGCCTCTGCCACCCCGGCGTGGCGGGTCAGGGTCTCGAGGAACAGCCGCTCCTTGGCTGACCTCTGTGAGATCCCGTCCAGGTGCTGGAGGTGGCACCCCCCGCAGAGCCCGAAATAGGGGCAGGGGGGGGCCTTCCTCAAGGGGGAGGGCTCGACGAGCCTGACGAGCCTGGCCTCATCGTACCTGGAATGGTTTTTGACTACCAGGACCTCTGCCCTGTCCCCAGGGGCGGTGAACGGGACCATGACCACCTTGCCCTGATGGCGCCCGATGCCGACGCCCCTGTGGCCGATATCCTGGATCTCCAGTATCAGATGCGACCCCAATGTCTGGCCATCTCCTGACAAGGAACTCCTCCCGGCAAGGACAAAGGTCTTGTACAAGTCACCCATCGATGATATCATAGCGGGTCTGAGTGGGGTGATCTTTGACCCTCGTGGGATCCGTGCATGCGAGATGGGCAGGGAGGTACATGGGTCCATTGCCGCTCCAGGCCATGGACCGGCCCTTCCGCCCAACGGCTGCCAAGGCCAGCCCCAGGGCCCCGCTCCTGTCACCAAGCCGACGAGGAGGAGAAGATGTCTTACAAGACCTTGATAGTGCAGAAAGAGACGGAGATCGTGACGGTGATCCTCAACAGGCCTGAGAAGCTCAATGCCATGACCCACGAGCTCCTCGCGGAGCTGGGGATGGCCATGGACGAGGTCAACGCCATGTCGGATGCCCGAGTGGTGATCATCAAGGGGCAGGGCAGGGCGTTTTCCTCGGGCACGGACCTCCAGTCCCTCACCGCGGGCGGGATGGACAGGCGCCGCCCGGGGTTTCGCTATCACATCACGAGGATGCAGGAGACCTTCAATCGCATGGAGAGGCTGGAGAAGCCGGTCATCGCCCAGATCCACGGTTACGCTCTGGGTGCGGCCATGGAGCTCGTCCTGGCGTGCGACTTCCGGATATGCTCCCTCGACTGCAAGTTCAGCCTGCCTGAGGTCCGCTACGGGATCCTGCCGGACCTGGGCGGTTGCCAGAGGCTCTCGAGGGTGGTGGGGCTGGCCAAGGCCAAGGAGTTGGTCATGCTGGCGAGGAGCATCGACGGTGCAGAGGCCCAGAGGATAGGACTGGTGCACAAGGCGGTGGAGGCAGAGGAACTGGAGGCCGAGGTCCATCGCTGGGCAGAGGAGATCTTGGGACTTCCGCCCTTGTCGGTGGGCCTGGGCAAGCGGGTCTTGGACAAGTCTGCTGACATGGACCTGATGTCTGCACAGGATCTGACCACGCAGGTCCAGAGCATGCTGATGAGGACGGAGGACTTCTCGGAGGGCGTGAGGGCCAAGATGGAGAAGAGGGCGCCATCCTTCAGGGGGGAGTAGCGGGGATGCGGCGTGTTGCGGCACTCGGGAAGGCCGATCTCGGGGTCCTCTTCGATCCCGGATCCGTGGCCGTAGTGGGGGCCTCGGAGGACCCGGGCAAGCTCGGATTCCACGTGATGAGGAGCCTCCTCACTGGGGGATACAAAGGGGCGATCTATCCTGTGAATCCTCGGAGGGGCGAGGTGATGGGGATGCGCTCTTATCCCTCGCTCTCGGAGGTACCTGGTGATGTGGACCTCTGTGTCATGGTCTTGCCGGCCGAGCGGGTCCTCGGCCAGGTCCGTGCTTGCATATCCAAGGGGGTGAAGGGGGCCGTCCTGGCCACCTCTGGGTTCAAGGAGGTCGATGACCCGACAGGGGCGGCCCTGCAGGCAGAGGTTGGAAGGATGGCCGCCGAGGCCGGCATCCCCATCATAGGGCCCAACACCTTCGGCCTGGTGAACCGTCACGCGGACCTCAATGCCTCCTTCACCCCCGAGTTCGGCCTCGTGAAGAAAGGGGGGGTGAGCCTCGTGAGCCAGAGCGGAGGGATGTGCCACCTCGTGGCCTTCCTGGCCGTGAGGGCTGGTGTCGGGTTCAGCAAGATCGTGGGGCTGGGGAATCGCTGCACCGTGGACTTCGGGGACCTCATCCGGTACCTGCACGGTGATACCACCACGAAGGTCGTCGCCCTTTACATGGAGGGGATCGACGACCCGCGCCCCATGATGGCGGAGGCCCGGAGCTGCAATGGCTCCAAGCCGGTGATAGCATACAAGGTCGGCTCGTCCGCTGTGGGAGACTCGGCGAGCCGGTCTCACACCGGTTCCCTGGCCGGGGATCACCGGACCTACAGGGGGGCGTTCAGGCAGGCGGGGATGTTGGCCGTTGATAGCGCCGAGGAGCTCCTGGACGTTGCCAAGGCCCTGGCGACGTGCCCTCTGCCTCGGGGGCCCGGGGTCGCGGTGGTGACGGGACAGGCCGGGCCGGCCATGGCGGCCTGTGACGTGTGCGAGAGGGAAGGATTGCGGATCGTGCGGTTCAGTCCCAAGACCCAGGGGAAGATAGACGCGCTACTGCCTCCCCTTTCCCTTCGGGACAATCCCGTGGACATGGGGCCGGCGTGGTACAACATGGCCGCCCTGAAGGGGGTACTCGAGGCCGCCATCGAGGACGAGGGTGTGCACTCCCTCTTGCTCCTGATGACGTACGCATCGGCCAACGCGGGCCTGGCCGAGGGACTAGTGGCTATGCTGGGCCATGAGAGATGGCAGAAGCCTGTGGTGGCGTGCATGACGGCCCCGCCAGGGTTATGGGATGGGGAGATAGAGAGGCTGGAGGGGATGGGGGCCTTGGTGAACTTCCCGACCCCGGAGAGGGCGGCTCGGGCTGCTGCGGCCCTGTGGAAGGCGAGGTCCCTCATGCCTCCGCCTGCGCACTGGCGCACAACTCGACGGTGAGTTACACGGCTGGAGGCTGGCCCTTCATCCCCTGGGCATTGGCGGGTGATGAGGGGCCTGTCCAGGTCGTGGATGGGCCTCATGATGGCGCTCCATCGGCCCCGCCTTTGGCGGCCTGCTGGGGTCCCATGGGGCAAGGGAGAGGGAGGAGAAACCATGCCGATCTTTTCAGCCAATCTCAATTTCCTGTTCGGGGAGCTCCCCTTCTTGGAGAGGTTCGAGGCCTCGAGGAAGGCCCGCTTCCACTTCGTGGAGTACATGTTCCCGTACGAACACGATCCTGCCACCCTGGCAGATCTGCTGAAGGCCAACGGGTTGAGACAGGTCCTGTTCAACCTCCCTGCCGGCGACTGGGCGGCCGGGGACAGGGGTTTGGCCATTGATCCCGGGCGGGTGGAGGAGTTTCGCCGCGGGGTGGAGATGGGGCTGGAGTACGCCCTGGCCTTGCACGTGGATCGCATCAACTGCCTGGTGGGGAAGCGGATCCAAGGTATCCCAGAGCAAGAGCAGTGGCTCCTCTTGGTGGAGAACCTTCGGCACGCGGCCAGGAGGTTGGATGAGAACGGACTCACCCTCCTGGTGGAACCCCTCAACACCTTCGATGTGCCTGATTTCTTCCTGTGCAGGAGCGGCGATGGCCTCAGGCTCCTCAGGGAAGTGGGGGCTCCCAACCTGATGATGCAGTTGGACCTTTACCACATGCAGAGGATGGAGGGAAACCTGACGGAGACCCTCCGGGCCAACCTCGGTGCGGTGGGCCACATACAGATCGCAGATGTGCCTGGCAGGCATCAGCCAGGCACAGGGGAGATCAACTATCGCTTCGTGCTGAGGGAGCTAGACAGGCTGGGATACCCTTTCTTCGTGGGACTGGAATATGTACCGGAGCCAGACACCCTGGCCTCCCTGAGCTGGCTGGGGGAAATGGGCTTCGGCCTTTGACTGGAGGTGGTGATGGAAAGCATAGGGTTCATAGGGCTGGGGATCATGGGGAGACCGATGGCGAGGAACCTCCTCAAGGCTGGATATGCCGTGACCGTTCACAATCGCAGCAAGGGGCCTGTGGAGGAACTTGCCGCGGAAGGGGGCGTGCCGGCCTCGTCCCCGAGAGAGGTCGCCCAGAAGGGCGATGTGATCATAACCATGCTCCCGGATTCGCCCGAGGTGGAGGAGGTGGTCTTGGGTCCGGGGGGGGTCCGGGAAGGGGTACGGCCTGGGGCCCTCTTCATCGACATGTCCACCGTGGCCCCGGCCACGGCCAGGAGGGTCCATCGGGAACTCGCCAGGGCAGGGGTTCAATCCCTGGATGCCCCGGTCTCAGGGGGGGAGGCCGGGGCCAAGGCAGGGACCCTCTCCATCATGGTGGGGGGGGAGGAGGAGGCCTTCAGGAGGGCCCTGCCAATCTTTCAGGTCCTGGGGAAGAATGTCCTGCTCGTGGGCGGTCCAGGGGCCGGACAGGTGACCAAAGCATGCAATCAGGTGGTGGTGGCCCTGACCATCCAGGCGGTGGCCGAGGCCCTGGCCATGGCCAAGAAGGTCGGGGTGGATCCGGCCAAGGTGAGGGAGGCGCTCCTCGGGGGGTTCGCCCAGAGTCGCATACTGGACGTTCACGGGAAGCGTATGCTGGATCGAGATTTTGTGCCTGGTTTCAAGACCAGGCTCCACCGCAAGGACCTGGGGATAGCCCTCCAGACAGCGCGTGAACATGGAGTCCCCCTCCTGGGGACCGCCCAGATAGCGCAGATGATGGATGCGCTCATAGCCCAGGGAATGGGCGAGATGGATCACTCGGTCCTTTATCTGCTCGAGGAGCGGCTGGCCAACGCGGGGCCGTGACCTGCCGCAGGACCCTGAAACCAGCGTCCGTGACCTAGGGGTGATCGGTGAAAGAGGGACCAAGCCGCTCCGAGAAACGCCGCCACCCCTTGATCAACTGGCTTCCGTGGGAGGTGTCAGCGACCCCTTGCGAGGAGATGCATGTGGATGTGGAAGACGTCCTGACCACCGCCCCGCTCCACGTTGAAGAGGAGCCTATAGCCAAGAGCGGCCAATGAGTTCTCTCTTGCGATCTCCCTGGCACGGAATATCATTTCCGAGACGATCCATCGGTCTTCTTCCGTGAGGTCGTTGACGCTTCGGATGTGCTTGGTGGGGACCACGAGGAGGTGAATGGGGGCACTGGGGCGAATGTCCTTGAAGACGACCAGCGAATCCCCCCTATAGAGGAATTCTGCAGGCAGCTCTCCAGACACGATCCTGCAAAAGGTGCAATCCTTCTCCATGGCAGGGGTCGCCCTCAGCCTGTCGGTCGCTCCGGTCATGGCTCGGCGGGCTTCTGTTCTGCGATGTGGTCTCCCAACCTGTCAGCTACCCACTTGGCCACGTCCTTGGCCCTGTCAGACGCCCAGTATTCGACGGCACTCTCGGGCGGCTCGCCTTGTCTGGATAGCCTCAGCCTGTATCTCTTCCCGTCCCCTGGGTTGAGCTCGACGACCGCGAAACCACCTCCGAAGGTCACCGGTATCTTGAATACCAGGGCGGAATCCTTCCCAAGCCTCTCCATCTCTGTGACGATCTCGTTTTTCCTCAGTATCATGGTCTTCCTCCCGGCTACGGGCTCATCAACTGCAAGCTGGATATATAGCACAATGGGCTGGGAAATCCCACTCCTCGGCCACCTCGGTCATCACTCGCGCGGCCATGGAGGAGACGCCCCAGTTTCCCCCTTTCGTGCCTCCTCCGGGCGCGCAAGCGATCATATGCTGCTCCCTGCCATGAAGCCTTCCCGGATGGCGGCATTGAGAAACCTGGGGGAGTTGGCGTCTCCCACCACGAACACCTCTCCTGGAAACTCCTTGAGGGCATCTCTCAGGGAGTCCTCAGGGCGGTTGTGCGAGATAAAGACCACCAGCTCGGCCGGGACCTTTCGGGTCGGACCACCGTAGACGTGCTGCAGCTCTGCCTCCCTCTCGAATACCTCGCACAGAAGGGCCCTGGTGATGAAGCGGAATCTCCCGCGGGACAGCCGCTCGAGGGCGGGATGTGCCCGCAGTGCAGGCTCCATCAAGGGTGCGAACTCTTTCTGGGGGGTGACGAAGGTCACCTCAACCCCTTTTTCCACCAGGTACTCTGCTACGGCGATCCCCTCGTAGTGGCCCACATCGTCCAGGACCAGGGCGGTCCTACCCAAGGGCCTGTCCGGAACTGACAGGAGCTCTATGGAGGAGATGACATGCGGTTGTCGGATGCCCTTGGCGGGTCTGCCTGGGCACGCGGACTGCACCCCGTCCATCCGCGGGGTGGATCCGGTGGCGATGATAACCCCGTCCGGGGCCCACTGCAGGATCTCCTCTGCCTCGACGTAGGTGTTGGTGTGGACCTCCACGCCCAGCCTATGGATCTCCTCCTTCTGCCAGTCGATGATGTCGCACAGGCCCTGAAGCCTGGGCACGGCCCGCAGCAGGTTGAGGGTGCCGCCCAGCTTGCCCCTGGCCTCCAGGAGGATGACGCGATGACCCCTCAGGGCCGCAGTCCGAGCCGCCTCCAGTCCTGCGGGGCCAGCGCCCACCACCAGGACCCTCTTGGGCTGGCGGGCCTTCTCCAGTCTGTCCTCGCCCATGAGGCGCTCCCTGCCCACGGCGCTGTTCACGGTGCAACTCACCCTTGCCGTTGGTCCGAAGAGCCCGCCCACGCATCCCTGGTTGCAGCCGAGGCAAGGACGTACCTCCTTCGGGCGGCCCTGGCGGGTCTTGGCCACCATGTCCGGGTCGGCGATGTTCGCCCTGGCCATGCCCACCAGATCCGCATATCCCTCCCTGATGACCGTGTCTGCCTCCTCCAGGGTCCTGAAGCGGCCTGTAACGATGGTGGGGACATCCGCGGCCGCCGTGATGGGGATGCTCGTCTGGAGTTCATATCCCGCTGGCTCGTGCAATGCCCCGATGAGCTTGGAGAAGGCCAGGTAACCTCCCATGGAGACATCCACGAAATCCACCAAGGCCTCGGCTTGGACGGCCCTGACGATCCTTGCGTTGTCTTCGGGATCCAGGCCGCCCGGGGTGACCTCCGGGCTCAGCCGGATCCCGACAGGGAATCCCCTGCTCACTGCAGAACGTATGGCCCGCAAGACCTCCATGGTGAAACGGATTCGGTTCTCGAAGCTCCCACCGTATTCGTCCCTTCGCCTGTTGGTAAGGGGCGACATGAACTGCTGAAGGAGATACCCATGGGCCGCGTGCACCTCCACCCCGTCAAGCCCTGCCTCCTCGCACAGGCGTGCGGCCCTGGCGAAGGCCTCGACGATCTCCTGGATCTGCCCTCGGCTCATGGGGCGGGGGACCACGCCTTCTCTGACGCTGGGGACATCCGAGGCAGACCAGGGTGGAGACCCGTCCCTCGGGGAGACATGATGCCCGCCGTGCCAGAGCTGTTGGAAGACCCTCATCCCGTGAGGCCTCACCGCAGAGATGAGCTTTCCATACCCGGCAGGCAGCCCCCTGTCCCAGCTCCTCAGGGACGCCGGGCTGCTGGGGTGGACCGAGAGGATCTCGAGTATGGCGAGGCCGACCCCACCCTTGGCCCTGGCTTCATGGTAGGCGATCAAGTCATCGCTCACGGTCCCACGGCCGAAATTGGTGGTGTGTGCTGGGAATACCACGCGATTGGGCACGGTGCAGGATCCTATGGCAATGGGTTGGAGGACGTACTTGAGGCTCACGGATCACATCCCTTCTCAGCGACGAGAGCGCGTTGCAGTGGGACAAGCATGGAGGCCGGAATCGAATTGGGCTTCATACCTGTCACGGGTCACGAGTTACCTGCTGAAACGGATGGTACTCGAAGTTCCTTCATCGCACAAGGATCCACCTGGGGCATGCTCCACGAAGAACTCTGTTCCTGCCCCGCCTTCCAGGGCGCCCTCTATCTCCTCCAGGGAGGAGATGATGGCCCTCTTGCCCCCGGCATCGAGGAACTCCACACAGGCCTCGACCTTGGGGGCCATGGACCCGGGTTGGAAATGGCCTTGCGAAAGGAGCGTTTTGGCCTCCCTGACTCCCAGTTTGGACAGGAGACGCTCCTCCGGACTCCCGTAATGGAGGTAGACCCCAGGGACGTCCGTGGCTATGATGAAGACCTCAACGCCGACTTCCTTGGCGAGGCACGCGCTGGCCAAGTCCTTGTCTATCACCGCGTCCACCCCGGAGAAGCCCCTCCCCTCCCTCACCACCGGGATGCCGCCACCTCCGCAACATATCACCATGAATCCCATATCCAGGAGCTTGCGTATCTCCCTCTTCTCCACTATGGTGACCGGCCTGGGGGAGGCGACGACCCTCCTGTACCCCTTGGGGGTCTTGTGGGTGGGGAAGGGGAGGCTTGGGAGCTGGTCCTCCTGGTATACGGGCCCGATGGGCTTAGATGGGCAGAGAAAGGCTGGGTCCTGGGGGTCCACCACCACGTAGCTGATCAGGCTCACGAAGAGTTTCGCCTGATCTCTCCCCAGGGCCATGAGCTCGGAATCCAGGGTGGATTCGATCATGTAGCCTATCTGTCCCTGGGTTTGGGCCACCAGGATCTCCAACGGGAGCCTCGGGACCTCCTGGCAGTACTCCTGCTGAAGCAGGAGGTTTCCCACCTGAGGCGCATTGCCGTGGGTGATGATGATCCTGAAGCGATCCGACAGGCGGGCGATTTGGCGCATGGGCACTCGCAGATTCTGGAATTGCTCCTCCACCGTGCCGAGTTGGCCCTTGCGCACAAGGGCGTTTCCACCCAGGGCCACAAGGAGCAGAGGCGGCTCCATATCTTTGTCCCTCTCTCTGGAGAGTCCAGCCGTTGGTGACTTCGACGGCCGCAGCCCGGGCATAGAGCATAGCCCACAGGGAGGCTCTCCCTCAAGGTGTCTCTTGTCGGAAGCCGGCCGGACCGATTCAACAGCTCGATCGTCCGATGGGTCGGGCAGGAGGCGCGTGACCAATTGCCATTGGTCAAGGACTCGGGGCAGGCTTGTAGGTCAGTCGATTGGGGGTTATCATGGGCCGGTCAGGATGGAGGCGCAGCGGATCAGCGAGGAGAGGTCCTGGACAAGAAAGGAGATTCCAATGGAAGAGAGGGCATGGCACAGACACAAGTGGCCCAAAGGGGTACCGTGGGATCCGGAATTGCCTGAGATCCCGCTATTTCAGGTCCTCGAGGATACGGTGAGGGAGTACGGGGATCTCACATACACCATCTTCCAAGACGCCACCATGACCTTCAGGCAGGTCAACGAGATGGCCAACCAAGTGGCCCACTTCCTGATGTCCAAGGGGATCAAGAAGGGGGATCGGATAGCCATATTCCTGCCCAACCTGCCTCACTATCCCATCATATTCTTCGGGGCACTGAAGTGCGGGGCCGTCTGCGTCACCTGCAACCCCCTTTACACCGCGGGCGAGCTCAACTTCCAGCTCAAGGACTCGGG
>CAZOXN010000062.1:0-9336 GCA_964583655.1 uncultured Desulfarculaceae bacterium
TGTCTGGGCAGGTGGGTTCGTGAAGCTCCTGCACGACAAGGTCGGGATCCCGGGCAACGTGGAGGTGACAGGGGGGCCCGTCCACAACGTGCAGCTCACCAACGAGAAGAAGCTCGATTTTGGAATGGTCACGGCAGGGCCCGTCTGGGAAGGCTGGAACGGGGAGGGCTGGGCCAAGGGCAAGAAATACCAGGATGTCCGCATCATCTTCCCCATGTATACCACCTACTTCCAGATGTACGCCCTCAAGAAATCCGGGATCAAGTCGATTCATGACCTGAACGGGAAGAGCGTGGGAGTGGGCCCGGTGGGAGGCACCCCGGCCACGTACTGGCCCAAGATATTCGAGGTGGCAGGGGTGAAGCCTGGCCGCATAGTGAATGCCAGCTCAGCGGATCTCAACTCTCAGCTCAAGGACGGGATGCTCGACGCCAACGGGCAGTCTGTGGGGCTTCCCTGGGTGACCATCACCGAGATCGAGACCACCCACGACGTGAACGTCTTCGGTGTGAGCGCCAAGGATGCGGACAAGTTCATACAGAAATACCCATATTTTTCCAAGGGGGTCATCCCCAAGGGCTTCTACAAGAGCAACAAGGACTACGACGTGGAGACCCTCACGGTCTGGAATTTCATGACCGTGCACAAGGATGCCCCGGATGACTTCGTATACGAGGTGATCAAGAAGACCTTCGAGAACGTGAATGTCCTCATCGCCGCACACAAGTCTGCCGAGGAGGTGAAGGCAGAGTACATCGTGCATGCCCCTACACCGCTTCATCCAGCAGCGATCAAGTACTACAAGGAGAAAGGGATCCAGCTTCCCGACAAGCTCATCCCCCGCTGAGTTGGATCCCATGACGGGGCCGAATGAAGATTGAGGATCCAGAGGAGATCTGGGCGGGAGGGGCGTCCCAAAGACGCTTCCCCGCCCTCTTTTTTTGATTTCGTCTCTTGCCCCTTTCTCGCACCCTGGGACAGTTAGGGCCGGAGCGAGGAAGAAGAGCCAGAGAGGGCGTGCTCGAGAGCATGGTCGTGAAGGGTGACCGATAACGGCAGGAGAGGGGAGATGCCGGAAGAGAAGGTCGCGGACATCAAAGAAGTCGATAAGAAGCTCGAGCAGATGAAGATCCGGGAAATAGAGGTCTCGGGGACCAGGGAGCTGGGCGGGTGGGTCTCCAAGGCCGTGTTCCTGGTGGGACTGGCCATGAGCCTCTTCCACATCTGGGTCCTCACCATCCGGGCCATCGACCCCTGGTACTTCAGGACCATGCACGTGGTCTTCGCCGGGACCCTGATCTTCGCCCTGATCCCCGCCTCCAGGAGACAGGCCAAGGATCGCATTCATGTGCTGGATCTTCTCTTCATGGGCCTTTTGATCGCACCTGCCGTATACATCTTCTGGGTCTTCGACGAATGGATCTATAGGGTCGGTGTGGTACCTACCACGGCGGATTTCATCTTTTCCTTCATGTTCGTCATAGCGGTCTTCGAGATGGCCCGGAGGACCACCGGATTGCCCCTGGCCATACTGTGCGCGGTTTTCATCCTCTACGGCTACTTTGGCCAATACATGCCGGGTCTCTTCTACCACAAGGGGTATTCCTGGCCCAGGATGATCACGTACCTCTTCAGCCTCGAGGGGATCCTCGGGACCCCGGTGCTGGCTTCGGCCCATTACATCTTCCTCTTTGTCATCTTCGGTGCCTTCGTGGAGGTCTCAGGGGCCGGGAAGTTCTTCGTGGACTTCGCCCGTTGTCTTTCGGGCGGATTGCGCGGAGGCCCCGCCAAGGTCTCCATCATCTCCAGTGCCCTCATCGGGACGGCCTCAGGGTCTTCCGTGGCCAACGTGGTGGTGGACGGGGTCTTCAACATCCCCCTGATGAAGGCCAGCGGCTTCAAACGGGCTGTGGCAGGGGCCGTGGAGGCCATGAACTCCACAGGAGGACAGATCGTACCCCCGGTCATGGGGGCAGGTGCCTTCCTCATGGCCGAGATCCTTGGGGTCTCTTATGCCAAGGTCTGTCTGGCGGCCGTCATCCCGGCCCTCATGTACTACGTGGCCGCTTATTGCATGATCGACTTCTACGCGGCCAAGGAGGGCCTTCGGGGACTTCGCCGGGAAGAGCTTCCGGTGTTTCGGCAGATCATGGGCGAGAAGGGGTACCTCCTCCTGCCCTTGGTGGTGCTCCTGGTGGCCCTCATGGTCCTGGATTACTCCCCGTACAGGGCGGCCATGTATGCCATCATCACCCTGGTGATAGTGAGCTGGGTCAGGGCTGGAAGCCGCATGGGCCCTATGAAGATCGTCGATACGCTGGCAAAGGGTGCCAAGGGGTCCATCGAGATCGCGGCCACCTGCGCCGCGGCCGGGATCATCGTCGGTATCCTTACTCAGACCGGTCTGGGCATGAAGTTCGCCATGATCATAATCAGCTACTCCGGGGGAAACCTCATCGTGGCCATGGTATTCACCATGTTCATAGCCATCATCCTCGGGATGGGCATGCCCACCACAGCGGCCTATGCCATCTGTGCATCTGTGCTCGCCCCTGCCCTGATCCAGCTCAAGGTCCCGCCCATAGCGGCACACCTCTTCATCTTCTACTTCGCGTGCCTGTCAGCCCTGACCCCCCCGGTGGCATTGGCGTCTTTTGCGGCAGCGGCCATCGCAGGGGCCCGCACCTGGGATGTGGGGGTCCAAGGCCTTCGCTTCGCCCTGGCGGGGTTCATCATCCCCTACATGTTCGTGTTGGGGCCTGCCATGGTCCTCATAGGGACATGGGAGGAGATAGCCTTGGCGCTGGTCACAGGCGCCATAGGGACCATGGGGCTGGCGGGCGCCGTGCAAGGTTACTTCTTGAGAGTCGCCCCAATCCCAGTACGGCTGGTCCTCCTTGCCGCGGCCCTGCTTCTCATCAAACCCGGGTGGGATACAGACATCCTGGGGCTCGTGGGGCTCGTGGCAGTGGCGGCATACCAGTTAGTCATGCGAAAGCGCCCGGTGTCGGCAGCGGCGTGAGCTCGACAGGATCACGGTGCAAACCGGCCGGCTCTGGCCCTTGGCCGGCACGTCCATCGTCTTGGCAACTCACCCCTCCCCCTGGGTTGACCCAAGGTGGCCGATCCCTTGGCGCAGCAGGCCCCAGGGTCCATCGAGCCATTCTTGCGGTGCCCATCCAGATGGTCTGCCTTTTTCGAGGTGCCCCGCCCTCTTGAACGAGGGGCCGAGGGTGTGGGATTGGAAGAACTGCCGCTTCGGTTCATTCGAAACTTGGAAAGACCGGATGAGCCCACCCGAAAGGATCCAGAGGAGCTCCAGGAGGGCAGTGCCTGTCAGCCCGGCAAGGGATCCCTTCGAGCCTTTCCGCCGACGTGTAGCCAGCCTGTCTGGCGCTTTCAGCCTGCTGCCGGATCTGGCCTTCAGGAGGGGATGGCCCTTTGTGCTCGGCTGGTGCCAAAGACTGAGCGGCCTTGTCCTCCTTTGCTTCTTGGCGGCCCACATATTGACTCTCTCCTTGCTGCCCGATCAAGGGGCCTACGACGCCAAGATGCGGTTTTTCGCCGCCTTTCCGCTCGCCATCCTCGAATGGCTCCTTGGGCTGCCCGTGATATTCCACGCCTTGAATGGAGGCAGGCTCATTCTCTACGAGGGGTTCGCTGTCCGGGACGACAGGGCCATGATCCGTTGGGTACTCTCCCTTTGCTCGCTCTACATGCTCCTTCTGGGATGGGCCATGGTCAAGGGGGACCAGTTCGTCTCCGCTCCACTCTTCTGGCTCTCGGTGCTGGCCGTGGCAGTGTGCCTGACATCAGGGGCGGCAGGTCGCTTCTGGGTGAGGCCGCAGGCCCTGGGCTGGAGACTCCACCGCCTCTCAGGTGCCCTCCTCCTGGTGATGTTGCCTTCCCACATGTTCTTCATGCACCTGAGCTTTCCGGTGGCGCACGAGGCCTCCGTGGTCTTGGAGCGCATGCGGGGCCTGTTCATCCGGGGGGTGGACCTGGCGTTGCTGGCGGCCGCCCTGTTCCACGGGGGATACGGGGCCTTCTCGGTCATGGGGGATTATGTGCGATCCAGGGCCTTGCGGGGGGTCCTGGGCGTCGTCTTGACCGCGCTGGTCCTGTGCCTGGCTTGGATAGGCATCGGGGTCCTGTGCGGTCTGGACAAGGGGTCATGACCATGAGATGGAGGATCTCCGGTACCATTTCGTGTGACCTCCTGATCCTCGGGGCCGGCGGGGCAGGGCTTCGCTGTGCCGCGGAGGTGCTGGAAAGGCGGCCCGGCACGAGGGTGATAGCGGTGACCAAGGTGGCGCATCCCCAGAAGTCCCACACGAGCACCGCCCAGGGGGGACTGGCTGCCGTGGATCCAGACGACCCCGTAGACAGGCCCATCTACCACATGTTCGACACCTGGAAGGGCTCTGACTGCATGGCCGACCAGGACGTGGTGCGCCGCATCGTTGATGCGGCCTGGGAGGAGGTCATCTGGCTTGAGAACCGTGGCATGCATTTCAGCCGCGACATGGATGGAAGGCTCTCCAAGCGCACCTTCGGGGGGCACACAGTGCATTTCGGGGAGGCGTCGGCCTACAGGGCGGTGTACGAGGCCGATCGCACCGGGAAGGGGATCATGGACACCCTCTGGGGGGAGGTGCTGAGCGGGGGCATATCCTTCATGCACCAGTCCGTGGCCACTGAGTTGCTCTTTTCGGAGGGGCGTTGTGTGGGCGCGGTGATCTTCCGTCAGAAGACGGGCGACCTGGTGGCTGTGCGGGCCAAGGCCACGGTGCTGGCCATGGGCGGATGCGGACAGGTCTTTCGGGTCACGACGAATTGCCGGCAGAACACTGGGGATCACCTGGCCCTGGCCGTCCAGGCAGGGCTCCCTGTGATGGATCCCGAGGCCGTTCAGTTCCATCCCACAGGGATCGTCGGGCCTGGGATCCTGGCCAGCGAGACCTTGCGGTCGGTGGGAGGGATCTTGCGCAACAGGGACCTCGAAGCCTTCATGGAGCGTTACGCCCCGAAGATGAAGGAGCTGGCGCCCAGGGACCTGGTGGCCCGTGCCATCGAGACCGAGATCCGGCAGGGAAGGGGGGCGTTCAACCCCGACCATGGGATAGAGCATGTGTGGATCGACCTGCGCCACCTGCCCGAGCACGTGCACAGGACCGAGATCCCGGAGGTGGCGAGCTTCTTCAGGAAGTTCGCCAACGTGGACTCCACAACTGAACTCTGCCCCATCAGGCCCAGCAACCATTATCACATGGGGGGGATCCCCACCAGCCCGGACGGGGAGGTGCTCCGGGACGCCCAGGGCACCGTGCCTGGCTTGTTCGCTGTCGGGGAGTGCGCGTGCGCGAGCTTTCACGGGTTCAACAGGCTCGGGACCAACTCCCTCCTCGAGCTCATCACCATGGGTAGGTTCGCCGGCCAGAGGGTCCTGGAATACGTGGAGGGGGAGGTGCCGGCCCTCCCACCCGATGCCGGGCAGGGCACTCTGGAGAGGTTTTCCAGGTACATGGAGTCACAGGGAACAGCCAGGGTGGGAGAGATCAGGGAGAAACTCCGCGGGCTCATGACCGATAAGGTAGGGGTCTTCCGGGTGGGGCAGGGACTTCAGGAGGCAGTATCTTGCCTCACGGGGCTCAAGGCCATGGCGGAAGAGACTGCCTTGGCTTGCAGGGACCCGATCATGAACCAGGAGCTGGTGGAGAGGTGGGAGCTGGACAACCTGCTGGTCGCGGCAATGCTCATGGCGCAAGGGGCCCTGAGCCGGAAGGAGTCCCGGGGAGGTCACTTCAGGGAGGACTACCCGGACCGGAGCCCGGAGTTCGACTCTCACACCTTGGTCTACATGAAGGGATTCGGGGAGGTCCAGGTGGGGCGCAAGCCAGTGGACATGAGCCTATACAGGGAAGGGGGGAGCAACTCCGAGAGGTTCGGCATGATCGAGCGCAGGTACTGATGCCCTGAACGAAAGCCGCTGGGGAGAGGCATTCGGACCGATGGAAGGGAGGCCAAGAGGGGAGGAGATGGGCGAACTCCAGGGGATCACCTTGAGGATCCTCAGATATGACCCTGCGGCGAGGAAGAAATGGGTGCAGGATTACCACGTGGAGGCAGGGGGGATACTGAGGTTCACGGACGTCTTCAGAAGGATCAACATGGAGCAGGACCCCACATTGGCCTGGAGTTCTTCCTGCGAGCACGGGCAATGCGGGAGCTGCGCCGTGAAGGTGAACGGTCGCCCTGTCTTGGCATGCGAGCTCCTGGTGGCCAATGCCGTGGAGCGTTTCGATACAAGGCGCTTCCTCGTCGAGCCGATCACGGTGGGGCCTGTGGTCAGGGACCTCGTGGTGGACCTGGAGCCGGCCTATGCCCGAATCGAGAAGGTGAAACCTTATCTGATCCGGAGGAAAAGCAACCCCTACGGAAGAGGGGAGTATCGCATACCCCCCCGTGCCTTGGAGGCATACGTGGAAGCGACCCGTTGCATCAATTGCTTCTGCTGTGCTACGGCGTGTATGAGCGGACCTCCCAACTTCCTGGGCCCCAACGCAATCATGGCCTCCGTCGTGCGGGTCCTGGATCCCAGGGAGGACGCCTCGGGGGAGAGGCTGCGGGTCCTGCATGGCCCGGAAGGCGTGCGGCACTGTCACACCTCGCGTGCCTGCTCCCACGTCTGCCCCAAGGAGATCGATGTGGCCCATTTCGTGGCGATGGCCAAGAGGGGAAAAGTGCCCGGGCAATGAGCTTCAGGTCTCGTGCGGGGGGACTCGTCGAAGGCACTTTGGGACGATCCAAGCGGGATTCGTGCCCGTTGTAAGTAGCCAGTAGATTGTCGTCGATTGCGACGGAGGACGGGTGCGGACAACTGACGGCCGGCGGGCGTGGATGCGAAAGGGTCACGAACCAGTCCTTTCTCGCGTTCCGGGAATTTTGTCCTGATCTGACAACATGAGGTGGTAGGGACCGGGTACCGGGGCAACAGGCGGCAGAGGGACCTCGGGTAAGGAGGGATTCCTTGCCATGGGGGCGACTGTGCTGGAAGCAGAAGGAGATGGAAGAGATGGAAAGAGATGGCCTTTGGAGGCGTTGGTTGAGCAAGGCATGCGCGGGGACCATCGCTCTCTTGGCACTGGCGTTTTTGTCCTCCTGCGCGTCGATCCAGACCGCCAAGGGGATGCAGACGGACTCACCGGCTCGCGCTGGGGAGGCCCAGGCGAAAGCGACCGGCGAAGGCGCTCGAGCGGGTCCTCAGGAGACAGGGCAGCAAGACGAACAGGACACGCATCCCTCTCCTGTGACGCTCAAGGGTGCGATCGTCTCTGTGATCATCACCCTTTTGTCCCCCGGGACCTGGTCAACGATCTTTCAGGCCATCGCCGGCCACGGCTTCTGGCCTTAAGGCTCGGGGCCTTCAGCAGGGGGATGGTTCGCTCGAGGATTCTTGTCGAAAGTCGGTGATCGGCCCCTGTTTGTCGGTGGGCGGGCGCTGGTCGCAGCCACCCTTGTCCATCAAGGGTCCCACGTGTATCATCCCATGGCTGGAGATACGGTTCGGGTAGCAAGAAGGGAGGGTGAGGATGGGTGGTTTTTTCGGTGTGGCGGCGACGGGGGATTGCGTATCTGACCTGTTCTTCGGCACGGACTATCACTCCCACCTGGGGACGCGCCGGGGGGGGATGGCCACCCTCGACACTCGGGGTTTCACCAGATTCATCCACAACATAGAGAACGCCCAGTTTCGCTCCAAGTTTCAGGATGACCTTGGCAAGATGAGGGGGGCAACGGGGATCGGGGTCATCAGCGATCACGAGGACCAGCCCCTCATAATAGGGTCCCATCTCGGTACATACGCCATAGTGACCGTGGGGCTCCTGCGCAATCTGGACAGCCTTGCCAAGGATGCATTCGGCAAACGGATGCACTTCTCGGAGATGGTCCTGGGGGAGGTGAATCCCACGGAGGTCGTGGCCAGCCTCATCGACCGCGGGTCGTCTTTTGCGGAGGGGATCCGGATCGCGCAGGAGGCCATCGAGGGCTCCTGCAGCATGCTCGTCTTGACGCGGGAAGGGATTTACGCGGCCCGCGACAGGCTTGGGCGCACCCCAGTGGTGCTCGGCGAGAGGCCAGGGGCGTGTGCCGCAAGCATGGAGACATGCGCCTTTCCCAACCTGGGCTACAGGGTGACCAGGTACATGGGCCCGGGGGAGATCGTCCTTTTGACAGCTACAGGGGTGCACCAGCTCAGCCCTCCCCTGGATACCATGCAGATATGCGCCTTTCTTTGGGTCTACTACGGGTATCCAGCCTCCAGCTACGAGGGGATCAACGTGGAGGTGGTCCGCAACCGGTGTGGCGAGGCCCTGGCCCGGATGGACGAAGTGGAGGTGGACATGGTGGCCGGGATCCCGGATTCGGGGACAGGCCATGCCCTGGGCTACGCGTCGTTCGCTGGAATCCCGTACAGGAGGCCGTTCGTGAAGTACACGCCCACGTGGCCCCGGAGCTTCATGCCCCAGGACCAGGAACAGCGAGACCTCGTGGCGAGGATGAAGCTCATCCCGGTAGATGACATCATAGCGGGCCGCCGCATACTCTTCTGCGAGGATTCCATCGTGAGGGGGACCCAGCTCAAGGATACGATCCAGAGGCTCTTCGACTGCGGGGCCAAGGAGGTGCACATGAGGCCCGCGTGTCCGCCACTGGTCTATACCTGCCGGTATCTGAATTTCTCAAGATCCAGGTCTCAGCTCGATCTGGCCGCCAGGAAGGCGATATTCGAGCTCCAGGGGCAGGCCGAGGAAAACCTAGCCGAATTCGCCGATCCAGACTCGGAACTCCACGCGGCGATGGTCGAACAAATCAGAAAGAGGCTGGGGCTGACTTCCCTCCGGTACCAGAGGCTAGGGGACCTGGTTCAGGCCGTAGGCCTGCCCAAGGAGAGGCTTTGCACCCATTGCTGGGATGGATCGTCCTGGGGGTGATGGGACACGGGCATGAAGACCGGCAGCGCGAGCCTCTCGGTCGACCACTGAGTGCCTGGTTTCGCAAGATCGGTGACGATCACCGGGCCGCAGGGGGGTCTCCTCGTGGCCCGGCTTCGGGATCTGTTCGGGCACCTGCCTGGGCTCAGGGCAACCTCAGAGGGAAACCTTGATCTCACCCCTGCATGCCCCGGTCTCGTGCATAAGGCACGCGTCGATCCTTGGGCGTGTGGTATGTCCGACCCCTAGGGCCTCGAGCCAGCACTCGATCCTGTACATGACCCCGCAGCGGTATCCATCGATGGCCCCCAGACCCTTGACGGCCTTGTAAGCGAAACAC
>CAZOXN010000063.1:0-9271 GCA_964583655.1 uncultured Desulfarculaceae bacterium
CCATATCGTAAGGATCCAAAGTCAGTCAATAGTAAAGGCTTGACCCCAACTTCCGCGCGTCACGGATTGCCGGCACTGTTGCAGTCCTATAAAATCATAGTGTGCGCGTAATCGAATTCCAGAAGTATCTGGATGCTGATAGCGCCCTGCGAGTCAGGTTCGAGACGGATCGCGGGGAAGCCGTCAAGTTCGCCGTGCAGCTTGAGTGCCGGTTCCGTGAGGGGTGGGTGGCGGTTGTGCGTTACGACACGGCTCATGGTTTCGCCCACTGCGACAGACTGAATCCTTATGGAGTGGCTGTAAAGGAGGAAATGGCCACGCAAGATTACAACGAAGCCCCTACCCTTGCCATAACGGATCTTATGATGAATTGGCAGGGTTATCGCCGGAGGTATGAAGAATGGCTCAGCCAAGCGTGAAGCCAATTGAGGGTGTTGTAGAACGTAACATCGCACTGACAGGGGCGGTGATGCGGTGCTTGATGGAGCACCCGAATGTAGTCGACGCGCTACCGGATGATTTCGAGTTGGTGATTCTTCCCGATGATGATCCTGAGATCCGTTTGCACAATCTTGAGTTGTTGGACGCGCGTGCCAGTTCCGGCAAGCCGGTAGTTTTCGCCCGCCTCAAGTCGCACGAAGAAAAGACGGGATTCCCAACCCCGCCCAGTCTCTTCGTCCCGCTGGCGGTCTAGCGTTGTCGCAATCTGCCAGAATCGTCTGATAGTCCCGGTGGGGACGCCGTATACCTTGACAAGCCCACCCCCATTCGGATAAACAGGTGTCCCGAGAGCCGTCAATGAGACTTGATGGAGACTGGGTGATCCAGCAATCCACGAGAGTGCCTGAAAGCCCAAGGGAGTTCCGCCGCTTGGTCAGGGAGGGCAGGTGGCCCAGGCCCACAGCCGGGTGTTGTCCCGGTCACACCCAGCTCAACCTGGTGATCCTGCCAGCCCAATATGCTTTTCATTTCCTCCTTTTCTGCCAGAGGAATCCCAAGCCCTGCCCCGTGTTGGAGGTCCTTGAGGAAGGGGTCTGGGAACCCAGGCAGAGCGCCCCTGCGGCGGATGTGAGGACGGACTGCCCCAGGTACAAGGTCTTCAGGACAGACCGAGTGGAAGAGAGAGGGGAGATACTTGATCTTTGGAGGGAGGATCTAGTCACCTTCCTGCTGGGTTGCAGTTTCACATTCGAGTCAGCCTTGATGGAGGCCGGGGTGCCAGTGCGGCACGTGGAAGAGGGAAAGAACGTGCCCATGTTCAGGACCAATGTGCCTTGCCAGCCCGCAGGCCCTTTCAGGGGGGAACTGGTTGTCACCATGAGGCCCACTCCGGGCCCCCTGGTGAGCAAGGCTGTGCAGATAACCTCTCGATTCCCCGGGGTGCACGGGGCTCCCGTGCATATTGGGGATCCCGGGGTGCTGGGCATCCAGGATCTTCAGAAGCCGGATTTCGGGGATCCGGTGAGGATAGGGCCAGGGGAGGTCCCCATGTTCTGGGCCTGCGGGGTTACCCCTCAGGTGGCGCTTCTGAACGCCAAGCCTAATTTGGCCATCACTCATTCCCCTGGACACATGTTGGTGACTGATCTTAGGGATAGAGACCTGGCTGTTTTCTAAAGGTAGAGAGCCGGATTGCGGGTTGAGGGCCGGGCTCCGCGTCAAGGGGCCGAAAAAGCCCTGAGGCTCTGGAGTCAAAACCTGAGAAAGGAGGTCAACATGCGAAGAGTATGGAATTTGGGTTGGATTGCACTGGTGGCTTTGGGTCTGGCATTGACCGGGGTGATCTTCCCGCCCCAGGCCACGGCCCAGAAAGAGGTGACCATAGGGGTCATCTATCCATTGACGGGAGGGGCGGCCTCGGCCGGCAGGGAGTTGCAATTCGGAGCTGAGCTGGCAGCTGAGATAGCCAACAATGTCATGGCCGAGCTGGCCATGGACATGGCCAAGAATGCCGGCATAAGGAGTCTGGGCGGGGCCAAGATAAGACTCATATTCAAGGACCACGAAGGGAACCCCACCCTAGGGGCGGACCTTGCCAAGAAGCTCATCCTGGATGACAAGGTGGTGGGGATCTTGGGCTGCTACCACAGCTCCGTGACCAAGGCCGTCAGTGCGGTGTGTGAGCAATACAAGGTGCCGATGATCAACGACTCTTCCACTTCCCCGGTCTTGACCCAGCAGGGGTACAAGTGGTTCTGGCGCACCACCCCCCATGACGGCACCTTCACCAAGGACCTCTTCGAGTTCCTCAAGGGCCTAAACGAGGGCAAGGCCAAGGGCGTCAAGGCAGTTCCCAAGCAGGAGCTCATGACCCTGGCTGCTGCCTGCGAGAAAACCGAGTGGGGATCTGCCGCTTCCGGGCTTATAGAGAAGTATGCCAAAGAATATGGATATGATCTGAAACGCAATTTGCTCTATGCGGCCAAGTCGGCTGATCTCTCAAGTGAGGTTAGATCCCTCCTAGCTGTAAAACCCGATGGGATGCTCTTTGCATCTTACACATCGGATGCCATTCTCATGGTGAAGACCCTCAAGGCCGAAAAGGCCAAGCCCAAGCTCATATGGGGCCAGGATGCCGGCTTCGAGACCCCTGAATTCAGGACCACACTGGGGGAGGATATCGTGGGGGTCCTGACCAGGACCGTCTTTTCCCCCAAGCTCGGGCAGGTCAAGAAGATCTCGGGGCAGGTAAACGACCTGTACAAGAAAAAGACCGGCTATGACCTGAGCGACGCCTCGGCCAGAGGGTTCACGGGGGTGCAGACCTGGGTCCACGTGCTGGAAAAAGCGGGTTCCAGCAAACCCGAAGCCATCCAGGCCGCAGCCAACGGGATCAGCATCCCGGGGGAACAGTTGGTGGTGCCCTGGAAGGGGATCCAGTTCTCCACAACAGGGGAAGAGATAGGCCAGAATGTGCTGGGCTCAGGAATCATCGGCCAGTACCAGAAAAACCAGGCTGGCGAAGTGGTGCTGGAGATCGTCTATCCCTTCGAGTTGGCCACAGCCAACCTTATTTACCCATTCAAAGGGTTCTGACTTGAAGCGGAGGGGGCGGAGTGGTACGCCCTTTTCCTTCTCGGAGGCACTTTGGCCTGGATTATCTACCACGGTAATCCAGGCCAACTGATGGAAAAAGAATGGCAATTGACACTGCTTCCAGCTGCAGCTCGTGTGAGAAGCTGCATTGCTCGGAAAAAAAGTCGGGGTATCCTGTAACGATATTGGGAGGTTGGGGGTGCAGCCCCCAAGTCATGAGCCTCGATGCTCAATCCGGAGTGAAAACCTTGCCGGGGGCGTTAAGTTGGCGATCGAGGTGCTGGTAGCATCCCTGGTGGCAGGGCTCCTCATAGGTATGGTCCTGGCTCTGGTGGCCCTGGGTCTAACCATAGTCTTCGGGGTCATGGACATAGTCAACTTCGCCCACGGGGAATTCCTCATGGTGGGGATGTACACCGGGCTCCTGGTGGCCCTGGGGGCCGGGATGGAACCATTGCTCACCTTGCCCGTGGCCGCTGTGGTGGGCTTTGTGCTGGGTTGGTTGTGTTATTTCCTTTTCGTGAAGTTCCTGTTGAGGGGACCTATGGTGGCTCAGCTCCTGGGGACTTTCGGGCTCATGCTTTTTCTCAGGAACGTGGCTCTACTGCTTTTCGGCTCCGAAGACAGGGCCATTCACCACGGGCTGTTGGTGGGCAAAAGCATATCCCTGGGCATGGGGGTAACAGTCCCGGCCACCAAGCTGGCTGCGGCAGTCTTGGCTGTCTCGGCCTTCGGAGCAGTGTGGCTCCTGATCAACAGGACCAAGGTTGGTAAGGCTCTTCAAGCCACTGCCCTCAATGCCCAGGGTGCCAGGTACATGGGCATCCCCACGGATCGGATGAACGGCTTGGCTTGGGGTATTGGGGGAGCCACGGTCACCATTGCCGGGGCCCTCTTGGTGAATTTCTGGGCCGTGAACCCTTACGTGGGGCTTCTTTTCACCATGCTGGCCTTCACAATAGTGGCTCTGGGAGGGTTCGGGAGCGTGCCTGGCGCGTTCTTGGCCGGGCTGGTGGTGGGCCTCATAACCGAGATCCCAGGGCTTTGGGACTCTATATCCCTGGCCCTGGGATGGCGTTGGATGATGGACGTGCCCATGACATCTTTCAAGTACACCTGGGTGTACCTGGCCTACTTCGTCATCATGATAGCCAGGCCCAAAGGGCTCTTCGGATGGAAGCGCTGAGAAACGCCCTGGACTTCTCTGATTTCCCCCGCACGGATTTGCTGGTGGCTGGGATTCTGGCTGCTCTCCTGGTGGCCTTCCCTGTGGTGCCTTACTCATCCTTTGCCATGGCCACCATGATCCAGTTTCTCATGTTTTCCATATACGGCATGGGCTGGAACACCATCGGGGGGTACGGTGGACAGGTGGACCTGGGTAAGGCCCAGTACGTGGGGATAGGGGCCTACACCACGGCTGTGATGCTTATCAGGTGGGACGTGCCCTTTTGGGTCTCCATGCCTGTGGGCATGGGCCTGGCCGTGGGGTGGTCTTTTGTCATAGGGTACCCCCTGTTCAAGCTGAAGGGCCACTATTTTGCCATAGCCACCATAGCCACCTCTTTGGTGCTCAAGGATCTCTTCGAGGTTTGGGACTTTGTGGGAGCGGCCAGAGGACTTCACATATCTCCGGTGAAGTACCCGCCTCCGGACTTCGTGAGGCTTATCTTCAGGGAGGACGTCTACTATTACTATTTTCTGCTTGCCTTTTTTTTCCTGGGGATTCTGGTGATAAACTGGTTCAGGCACTCCAGGCTGGGCTTCCAGCTTCGCGCCATAAGGGACAACGAGGATGTGGCACGTTCCTTGGGAATAAACGTTCACTGGGCCAAGATCAAGACCTATGCCTTGGCCACTGCTTTCGTAAGTGCTGTGGGATCTTTTCATGCCGTGTACATAAAGAACATAGAGCCAGAGGACACCATGAGCCTGGATATCTCTGTGCTAATAGCCCTCATGGCCATGCTGGGCGGGGCAGGTTCCCTCTGGGGGCCCATAATAGGAGCAGGGATCCTGATCCCACTGAAGAGCTACCTGAAGGAGTGGCTGGGAGCCAAGGCTGGTCTCATAGGCATAGATCTCATTCTTTACGCTGTGATAATCATGCTGGTCTCTGCAGTGGAGCCCAGGGGCATCTGGGGCCTCCTGGATAGGCTGCGCAAGACAAGGAGCAGGTGATGGCCCTGCTGGTGGTTGAAAACCTGACCAAGGACTTCGGGGGGCTCAGGGCCAACGACGGGATATCCTTTCAGGTGGAAGAAGGAGAGCTGGTGGGCCTGATAGGGCCCAATGGGGCAGGGAAAACGACTCTGTTTCATTGTATCTCGGGGCATTATCCTGTTACCTCTGGGAAGATCTTCTTTTCGGGTGAAGACATCACGGGGCTGGAAGCGCATGAGGTGGCCAGGAGGGGTTTGGCTCGAACCTTTCAGGTCTATGCCGCCATAGGGGACCTAACTGTCCGGGAGTACGTGATGGTGGGAGCATTCATGCGCACCCGTTCCAGGGCCAAGGCCAGGGCCAGGGCTCAGTGGATCCTGGACCAGATGGGTCTGACGGACAGGGCCGGTCGACTCCTTACGGAGATACCGGTCCCGGCCCAGAAGCTGGTAACCATGGCCATGGCTGTGGCAACTGGGCCCCGACTGCTTCTCTTGGACGAGGTTGCCGCAGGGCTCAACCCCCAGGAGGTGGAGGAGCTCAAAGGGACCGTACGCCATGTTCACAGGGACTTGGGCATGACGGTGGTACTCATAGAGCACGTCATGGCACTGGTCATGGACATAAGCCACAGGGTCATAGTGTTGGATGCCGGCAAGAAAATAGCCGAGGGCCTTCCCGCTCAGATAGCTGCTGATCCGCTTGTCATAAAGGCTTACCTTGGGGAGCGCTATGGCCAGACAGAGGGTTGATGCCAGTGAGTGACGCAGGGGAAGCGAGAATTGAAACAGGGCTCTTGGAGACCCTCCAGGTGGAGGTCAGGTACAAAGGGCTTCCGATAGTACAGGAGGTCTCCATAAGGGTGCCCGAGGGGCACACGGCCTGCGTGCTGGGAGCCAATGGGGCAGGGAAATCATCCCTTCTCAGGGGCATCATGGGGGCCCAGAGGATTTCCAAGGGGAAGGTGCTGCTGGAGGGCAGAGAAATACAGGGGCTTCCTACGGAGAGGATCGTGGGGCAGGGTATTGTTTACGTGCCTGAGGAGAGGATGCTCTTTGGGCCCCTCTCTGTAGAGGAAAACTTGAGATTGGGGGCTTATCTTCTCAAAGACCGGGTTCAGGTCCAGGAAAAACTCGCCTCGGTTTACTCCCTCTTCCCCAGGCTCGGGGAGAGAAGCTCCCAGGCGGCATCCACCCTCTCGGGAGGAGAACAGCAGATGCTGGCCATCGGAAGGGGGCTCATGTCAAGTCCCAGAGTCTTGATGTTGGACGAACCCTCCCTGGGTCTGGCCCCCTTGCTGGTGAGCGAGCTGCTGGGAACGGTCGGGCGACTAAAGGGGCAGGGCATGACAATACTTCTGGTGGAGCAAAACGTGAAGGAGGCCCTGGAGCTTGCCGACAGGGGTTACGTGCTTCAGGCAGGAAGAGTCGTCCTAGAGGGGAGTTCCTCGGAGTTGATGCGCTCTGATCTGGTTCGAAAGGCCTACCTGGGACTTTGACCAGCACACCCCAAACGCGCCTGATAAAACTGAGGGACTGACTCGCCGTTACGTGTGATGAGCAGTGGGTAATGCAACACTCGTGGGATTGAGCCCCTGACATATTGGCCTCGGGAAAGGCTTCGGACGAGTCACATCTCTTGCCAGTACCGAGGAGATGTGAAGGCTTCTTTTCCTGGATTCAAGATTCAGGGCAGCGCTCTGGAGAGAGGCTCAGGGTGGGGCGTCCAGCAGCATTCTGATGGCCTCCAGCCTGGCCATGTTCTCCCTGTAAATCTGGTGAGCCTCATGGATAGTCACCCGGAGGAATCTTACCCGGTCTCCTGGTCTTGCTTGAGCCAGAAAGGGAAGATCAGGCCAGACTACGGTGGCTATCTTGGCGTAACCTCCAACGGTTTGCTCCACCAGAAGCACGATGGGCTTCCCGTCCGGGGGAATCTGGACAGCCCCTGGAAGACTGGCCTCTGAGACGATGCTGGGGGGTGCCTCGGGCTTTCTGAGGACTTGGGGTCCCTCCAGTCTGTATCCCATCCTATCTGCCTGGGGAGAAACCTGGAACTCCGATTCCAGGAACACCTGGAGCCCTTCTGAGAAGTGGTCCTCCTGGGGGCCCAGCACTGTCCGAAGCCTGACCTGCTGAGTCCATCCAGGCCTGTATCCTTCTGGGAGCCTGGGATCTTGCCCTCTGAGGGGGGCAGGTTCCCTAGATATCATGTCCCCTTTTCTCAAAGGACGGCCCTCCAATCCCCCCAGTCGCGCCCCCACGTAAGTGGAACGGCTTCCCATTACGTCCGGGACATGCACACCTCCTGTGACTGCCAGGTAAGATCTCATCCCGGCCTTTGCCCCTCTCACCCAGAGTTGGTCCCCTGGCCTCACGTTCAAGGCCTTCCAGGTCTCAACCCGCCTATTGTTTAGAAGCACCTCCACAACCGCCCCGGTGACAGCCACCTGGCACTCACCTGTGACCTCCAGCCTTGGACCCATGAAAGTGGCCTCGAGGAGAGCGGCCCCAGCGGGATTGCCCACCAGCCAGTTGGCGACCCTGGCCGAGAATTGGTCCAGGGCCCCTGAGACAGGCACTCCGAAGGCCTGGTACCCGAAGCGGCCCAGATCCTGGACGGTTGTCATGGGGCCAGGATCCAGGACCTTGAAGGCAGGCATCTCAGTCCTGTTGCTCGGCCAGGGCATTGAACTCCTCCCTGCTGATGGGCCGGAAACGTATTAGGTCCCCTGCCCTGTAAAAAAAAGGCTGCTTTCTCTCGGGTCTGAACAGCCTAAGCGGGGTCCTGCCGATGAGCCTCCAGCCTCCGGGGCTGGAAATGGGGTAGATGCCTGTCTGGTTTGCCGCAATGGCCACGCTCCCGGCTGGCACATGGAGCCGTGGTGTTTCAAGTCGGGGTGTGGCCAGTTTCTCGGGCAAGCCTCCCAGAAATGGAAATCCAGGGGTGAAGCCCATCATGTAGATCTGGTAACAGGGCGAGGAATGGATCCGGATCACATCCTCCACTCCAAGGCCGTGGTAATCAGCCACGAATTCCATGTCCGGACCGAACTCCCCGCCGTAGCACACCGGGATCTCCACTTCACGGGGAGGAGGGATCTGGGCCTCGGAGACTCCACCTTCCTCCAGGGCCTTGAGGCCCTCGAGAAGGGAGTACGGCTCTGTGAGCATGGGATCGTAAACGAGCAGCAAGGTCCTGTATGTGGGCACCACCTCCAGGATGCCCCTTATTGGCCGGCTCTCAAGCAATGCAGCCATGGCCCTGACCCTTAGGTTCACCTCAGGCTCGATGGAGTCTCCATACTCCAAGAGGATCCCTCTATCCCCCATCAGGCGCACAAGGGCCTGCCGGTAAAGAGCCATGGCCTAGGCTCCAACCCTTACCCACGAACCCATGGGACGCACATCCACCCCCTCCTTTTCCAGGGTCTCCCGGATGGTTCGCACCAGCTCCACTGCCGCTGGGTTGTCCCCGTGCACACAGAGGGTCTGCACCTCCATGGGGATCACGGTCCCGTCCACGGCCACTACCTTGCCCTCCTTGGCCATGAGAAGGGCCCTTTGGGCCACCAGGGAAGGCTCGTGGATCACCGCTCCCTTCTGGCTGCGGGGAACCAGATTCCCCTCGGGGGTGTAGGCCCTGTCGGGGAAGGCCTCGTACACCACCTTGAGGCCCATCTCTTCCCCTATGCGGCGCATCTTTTCCCCCTTGGCCCCGGCCAGGGCCACGTAAAGGAGGTTTCGGTCCACGCGCATAACCCCCTCGGCCACGGCCCTGGCCACCACCTCGTTCTCCACCGAGGCCAGGTAAAGGGCGCCGTGGGCCTTCACGTGGGTCATGCCCACCCCGTGCAAATCGCAAAAGGCCTTGAGAGCCCCGATCTGGTATATCACATAATTGCGGATCTCCCTTGGTGTGCATTCCATGTACCGGCGTCCAAACCCAGGCAAGTCAGGATACCCCGGGTGTGCCCCCACCCCCACGGAATTTTCCTTGGCAAGGCTCACCGTGTGGTCCATGACCATGGGATCCCCTGCATGCCAACCACAGGCTATGTTGGCAGAGGTGA
>CAZOXN010000064.1:0-9265 GCA_964583655.1 uncultured Desulfarculaceae bacterium
TCGGGGGTTTGGGGGCGTAGCCCCCAAAGTTGCGGGCTTTGGAGAACAATCCGGGCTAGAAGATCGCAGCGCCTCCGCCCTGCCTGCGCCGAGCAGGGCGCGGCAGGCAGGCAAGACGCTCCGAGAAACGCCGTCACACCCTGTGATCACTTACAACCTCACGCTCGCCATTGGGGGGCAGGATCTCGCCCGGTGGCTCTCATCGACCAAGGATTGGCCTGTGGCAAGTCGTTGGTTGTCCCCGAAAAGAAACCCCTGTCGCTCACTCATAATGACAATGGCTTGTGGGGTCCGGCCCCGGAGGGAAGGCCCTCCTGCTCGGGCGCATCCCGATCCCCAGGCGTGGGGGTATCAGGGACAACTCCCGGGGACGTGTTTCAACGGATGGCATGCCTCTGCCCGGCAGCGTTCAATCGACCCGTCTCTTCCGCATGAGACAGATCCATGCCCTCGGTGGGGTTGGCCGGTTGGATCCGAAATGGCCTGAGACCAGCGAAAGGATCTCGAAGCAAGTCTCCACGGAATTCACGATGTCTCTCGCTGTCCGCTGTGGCGGACCTGGGCCAAGGCGTTTTTCGTCGGCGTTGCCAATGATACTCAGCCAGAGGCCTTCCCTTGCCAAGTGGGCGTGCACGTTCTCGGCGAACCTGCTTCGGTCATCGAACGAATCCAAGGAGTGAAAGCAGCCCCTGTCGAATACGAATCCAAATGGCGCACCTTGGACCCTGCTCGTGATGAAGTCGACCACAGCGAGCTCACATTTCACCTTGGCTTCCAGGGCCTTTTCTCTGGCCCTTGCGATGGCCATGTCCGAGGTGTCGATCCCGGTCACATCGAAGTTCTGCTGGGAAAGCCATATGGCGTTGTCCCCTGTTCCACATCCGATATCCAGGGCCTTGCAGGGCTCTATAGGCCTCCTGGTAACGATCTCGACGAGGTTGAAATCGGGCCTGCCGATATCCCAGGGGGTGTCGCGCCTCTCATATCTCTCCTTGTAACGATCCTCTACCGTCATGATGCACCTCTCGAAGGTGCCCGCAACGTCTGGCCCACATCCCATCCTTGTATGCCACGAGGGCCGTAAATTGTCAACGCGCCCTGGCCCTGATTGCACTGCCTCGCTTACTGGGGGAAGCCCCATGGCCCGACGCTTCACGCCTTCACCACCATTCTATCGCGGCCGGGGCGCGTTTGAGAACCGTCCCAAAGGGGCTTGCCCGAGGGCCAGCTTCGCGGGTAAACTACTCATCAATGACCTGGCAAATAGCCCTGATCCGCCAGCAGCCGGTTCCCGAGGTCCTCAAGGTGTACGAAGAGACGGATCTCGCACCGGCCTGCGCCGGGATCAACGTATGGGAGCACGGGCCTCTTCTCGAAATCCGCGGTGATTCAAGCGGGGAGCGACAGGCGAGAGTGGCGGAACCTGGCAGACGCACTGGACTTAGGATCCAGCGGGGCGACCCGTGGGGGTTCGAATCCCCCCTCTCGCACCATTGACGCAAGGCCTGGGGATCCAAGATGGAGTGGCAAGAGGATGAGGGCTTATTGGGCTCTGGAGTGGTGGCATCTTCTTAGGTGGGGAAATGGCTGAGAGGTTGGTTCTGATGGCAGTCCACGCTCATCCGGACGACGAGTCCCTGGGGACCGGGGGGACGCTGGCGAAATACGCGGCGGAAGGGGTGGAAACGGTCTTGGTATGTGCCACCAAGGGCGAGGAGGGCGATATCCAGAACCCAAGTCTCGACCCGTCCGATATCCCTGCGGAGATCTCGGAGCTCAGGATGAAGGAGCTGGAAGCTGCCTGCAAGGTCCTCGGGATTCACAGGGTCCATTTTCTGGGTTACCGCGATTCCGGCATGGCCGGCTCTGCATCCAACGCACACCCTCAGGCCCTCATGAACGCAGACCTGGGGGTGGCCACTGGCCGGCTTGTTGCGATCATCCGAGAGGCGAGGCCTCAGGTGATCATCACCTATAACGAGAGGGGAATATACGGACATCCCGACCACATAGCGGTAAACCGCATCACCGTCGCGGCCATGGATGCTGCTGGGGATCCTGAGAGGTATCAGACGATCCCCTATCCCCCATGGAGCCCTAAGAGGCTGTATTACATGGCCATCCCCAGGTCTCGATTGCTCAAGATGAAGGAGATCCTGGAGGCACGTGGGGAGAGTTTTGATTGGGACATCGATTTCCGCAGCACGCCGGATGAGGAGATCACCAACCGTATTGATGTCAGTGCACACTTGCAGACAAAGCTGAGGGCGATTCGCTGTCACGCCAGCCAGATCGGGCCGGGGAGCTTTTTCTCCAGGGTGGATGAATCGTTCCGGAGGGAGGCCTTGGGGGTCGAATGCTACGTGTGCATGAGGGGGTGCGACGGAGTCTTGGATGGCGGGGGTGACCTCTTCAACGGTATTCGCCGGGAGCCAGCTGCCGCCTCTTGACAAGCTCGGGTTCGGGATTACTCTAACTGTGAGGACGTGAAGCGACCAGGGAAAGTCCGGGACAGTCAAGGGTAAGGACTGCCCTGTTACCACTCGACAACGACGTTTGTGGGGGTATAGGAGATGTTCAGGTTGCCGGGAGTGAAGGAGATCGTGAAGAAGATAAGGGATACCGTGGGCAGAGGTCTTTCTACCAAGCCAAGGCTGGATCCCTATCGTGATCGTTTCTACGAGATGCTCAAGTGAAGTGACGATGGATGACTTGGAGGGCCCCCCGGGGGCCCTCCAAGTTTTGAGGGGCTGATGAGGCGCTTGACGCTCGGTGACTGATCTGGTAAAAATGATTCGGGGTCCCCGCTCGATGGGGGCTTTGGTTTTCCCGCCACAGTCCCTGCGACCGACGATCAGCGCCCCATGTCCGGATGCAAAGGGGTCTACCTGCGCATTTCGCTGTCCAGGGGCCAAGCGGCCGAATCCTTGTCGGAAAGGAGACAGATCAGTTGAACGTCCAGGTGGAGGAGATCAGCAGCGTAAAACGCAAGCTCCACATCGTCGTCCCCGCACAGGTCGTGACCGACGAATTCGACCGGGCCTACCGCGAGTTGAAACGGACGGCGAGGGTCAAGGGTTTTCGCCCCGGCAAGGCACCGAGATCCCTCCTCGAACGGTTTTACGGGGATCTGGTTCGGCGCGAAGTCATAGGCAAGATCGTCGAGGAGACATATTCCAAGTCGTTGGAAGAGAACGGCCTGGAGCCGGTTTCGCAGCCCGAGATCGAGGGGCAGGATATCCGTTCGGGCGAGGACTTCAGTTACACCGCAATAGTGGAGGTCAAACCGCAGGTACGCGTATCGGATTATCTTGGACTGGAGTTGGAGAGAGAGGATCCCCAAGTCACGGAAGAGCAAGTGCAGGCCCGCCTGGAGGAGATCCGGGAGATGTTCGCCCGATTGGAGAACGTGGAGGAAGATCGGCCAGTCCAAGAGGGAGATTTCGTGCTGATAGAGCAGACCATGGTCATGGAGGGGGAGCCACCCGACAAGAGGGCGCCCCAGGAACGGATGCTGGAGGTCAAGCCTGGGGAGGCGGAGGATTCTTTGATCAACGCCTTGATTGGCCTGCGTATCGGTGCCCAGGGAGAGGTGCCCCAACGCTTCCCCCAGGACCATCCAGACCCAGGCCTTGCGGGTAGGGAAGGGGTCCTGGGCTTCTCCTTGAAGGCCATTCGCAAGAAGGTCCTTCCGGATTTGGACGATGCCTTTGCCCAACGGCTGGGGGAATACCAGACACTGGAGGAGCTAAAGGCCAGGGTCCGGCAAGAGGTGGAGGAGGACGAGAGGCGCCGTATCCGTTCGTCCATGAATCAGGCCCTCATTGACCAACTTCTCAAGGGGCACGATTTCGAGGTCCCGGAGGCCATGGTCCAATGGCAGACCCACGCCATGATCCGCAATGCCATGAGGCGTCTGGCCGTGCACGGCCTCACGGTGGAGCAGGCAGGCGGTGGCCTTGAGCAGCTGCAGGACCGGTTTCGTGACTCCGCAGTTCGGGCAGTGCGCACGTCCCTGATACTGGAAGCGATAGCCCGCCAGGAGGGCATAGAGGTGAACGAAGAGGAGATCGAGGAGACGTTCAGGAGCATATCCTCGCAGACTGGCAGGAGCATCCAGCAGGTGCGCGAGACGTATAAGGATCCCGACGCACTGGCCTCCCTGAGGGCCAGCAAGCTGGAGGAGAAGGCCCTTGATTTCATAAGGGATCGCGCTAAAATGCTAGACAAGGGGGCGACGCGGAAGGCCTGAGACGATCCGTGATGCGAAGGGGGTATGAGGTGCCGCTGATACCGATCGTGATCGAGCAGAGCGGGCGTGGAGAGCGCGCCTACGACATATATTCCAGGCTCCTCAAGGAGAGGATCATATTCCTTGGGACCCCCGTCACAGACGAGGTGGCCAATCTCATCATCGCGCAGATCCTTTTCCTGGAGTCCGAAGACCCGGACAAGGACATACACTTCTATATCAATACCCCCGGCGGTTTGGTGACCGCTGGACTCGCCATCTACGATACCATGCAGTATGTGAAGCCCCCCATCTCGACTCTTTGCATAGGTCAGGCATCCAGCATGGGGGCCGTGCTCCTCGCCGCGGGGACACGTGGCAAGAGGTTCGCCCTGCCTCATTCCCGCATCCTCATCCACCAGCCCATGGGGGGATTTCAGGGGGCGGCCTCTGACATAGAGATCCACGCCAGGGAGATCTTGAGGATGAGGGAAGAGCTCAACGAGATCCTGTCCCGTCACACTGGTCAACCGATGGAGAGGATCAGGGAGGATACGGATAGGGATTTCTTCATGACTGGCGACCAGGCAAAGGAATACGGTATCGTAGACGAGGTCATCACCCGCAAACCCAAGGTTCTGGAGACCGGATCCAAGAAGGCGGAAGTGCCGGACACGAGGGGCCATGAAGAGGAATCAGAGAAATAACGAGCTTTTTTGCAGCTTTTGCGGCAAGAGCCAGAGCGAGGTTCGAAAACTGATTGCAGGGCCAGCGGTCTACATATGCGACGAATGCATAGACCTGTGCAAGGACATCATTGCAGAGGAATACGAGAAGGAGGAGAGGCAGAGGCATCGCTCCCAGGTCCCAAAACCCCAAGAGATCAAGGACTTCCTGGATAATTATGTCATCGGCCAGGAAAGGGCCAAGAAGATACTGGCTGTGGCCGTCCATAACCACTACCGAAGGATCGAGTTTCGAGGTGAGCTGGATGGGGTAGAACTTCAGAAGAGCAATATCCTCTTGCTGGGCCCCACCGGTAGCGGAAAGACCCTCTTGGCCCATACCCTGGCCCGCTTTCTCAACGTTCCTTTCACCATAGCCGATGCCACGAGCCTCACCGAGGCTGGATATGTGGGCGAGGACGTGGAGAACATCATCCTCAGTCTCCTGCAAGTGGCCGATTTCGATGTGGCCAAGGCCTCCAAGGGGATCGTTTACATCGACGAGATCGACAAGATCGCCAGAAAGGGAGACAATCCATCCATCACTAGGGATGTCTCAGGTGAGGGGGTCCAGCAGGCCTTACTCAAGATCATAGAAGGCACCATCGCCAACGTCCCCCCCAAAGGCGGACGCAAACACCCTCAGCAGGAGTTCATCCAGGTAGACACCACCAATATCCTGTTTATCTGTGGTGGGGCCTTCGTGGATCTCGACAAGATCATCCGCCAAAGGATCGGTCAGAAGACGCTCGGTTTCGGCGCGGAGATCACCTCCCAGAAGGAGCAGAGGCTCGGGGACGTATTGGCTGAGGTCCAGCCGGAGGATCTCCTGCGGTTCGGGCTTATTCCTGAGTTCATCGGGAGGCTCCCGGTCATCGCCACCATGGACGAGCTCGACGAAGAGGCATTGGTTCGGATCCTGAAGGAACCGAAGAACGCCTTGGTCAGACAGTACCAGAAGCTCTTCGAGTTCGAGAACGTGAGGCTGACATTCGCTGAGGAGGCCTTGAGGGCTGTCTCCAGGGAGGCGATGAAACGTAAGTCCGGCGCCAGGGGCCTGCGCTCCATTCTCGAAAACGTGATGTTGGACATCATGTATGAGATACCATCCAGGACGAACATCCGGGAGGTGATCATCACCGAGGATGCCGTGCTCCAGAAGGGGCCGCCGCTCCTGATTTACGAAGACGAGGTAAAGTCCGCCTGATTCCGGGTTCCGCGTTCGGGGGAGAGGGTCCCGTCCCCAAGGGCGTGCCTGGATCGAAATGGGGTAGACGGTGCCCCCTGTTCCGGAGGCCTTTTCCAGGCTACGGTCACTCTTTTCGAGGTCAGTCATGTTCGGTATTCATCGCCAGAAGGGCGGAGAAGGGTCTGTTGTAACGGCGGCATTGCTGCCGCTCAGGGACATAGTAATATTCCCGCACATGGTGGTTCCCCTCTTCGTCGGTAGGGGGAGGTCCATCAGCGCCCTGGAGCACACCTTGAAGAACGGCGGCCCCATATTCCTGGCGACCCAGAGGAATTCCAAAGTCAACGAGCCTACCCTGGCTGACCTGTATAACGTGGGGACACTGACACAGGTCCTTCAGATGTTGCGGCTCCCTGATGGCACGGTCAAGGTCTTGGTGGAGGGGCAATGCAGGGCGAGAGTGATCGACCTCATACAGGAGGAGCCCTTTTTCATAGTGAAGGTTGAGCGTCTGCAAGGTCAGGAGGTAAGGACCCCTGAGATCGAGGCCTTGGTTCGCTCCGTGAGGGATGCATTCCAGGTCTATGCAAGACTCAACAAGAAGCTGTCGCAGGAAGTTGGGACGTCTGTTGCACAGATAGAAGATCCCAGCCGGTTGGCGGACACGGTGGTGACCCACCTGACTATAAAACTCGAGGAGAAACAGAGGGTCTTAGAGGTGATCTCTCCGCTGGAGAGGCTGGAGCGCCTGTACACGCTCATACAGTCGGAGATCGAGATCCTGGAGATCGAGAGGAAGATAAAGGCGCGCGTCAAGAAGCAGATGGAGAAGAGCCAGAGGGAGTATTACCTCAACGAACAGATGCGGGCCATCCAAAAAGAAATGGGGGAGAAGGACGAGTTTCGTAATGATATACAGGAGTTGGAAAAGAAGATCCACTCGCGGAAGCTTTCCGAGGAAGCCAAGGAAAAGGCCCTTCATGAGCTCAAGAAGCTGAAGATGATGTCCCCAATGTCAGCGGAGGCGACGGTGGTGAGGAACTACATAGACTGGATCGTCAGCCTCCCGTGGGGGGAGTACACGGATGAGAAGCTCGATGTGCGCGAGGCCGAGCGCATCCTGGAGGAGGACCACTACGGGCTTTCCCAGCCCAAGGAGCGTATCCTGGAATACCTGGCGGTGCAGGCCTTGGTGGAGAAGAGCAAGGGCCCGATCCTCTGCTTCGTGGGGCCACCCGGGGTGGGCAAGACTTCTCTGGGACGCTCCATCGCGAGGGCCACGGGCAGGAAGTTCGTCAGGCTTTCCCTGGGAGGGGTCAGGGATGAGGCGGAGATCAGGGGACATCGAAGGACTTACATCGGGGCCCTGCCTGGCAAGATCATCCAGTCCATGAAACGAGCTGGTTCCAACAACCCGGTCTTCCTCTTGGACGAGGTGGACAAGATGAGCATGGATTTTCGCGGGGACCCATCTGCCGCACTGCTGGAGGTCCTTGATCCCGAACAAAACCATGCCTTCAACGATCACTACCTGGATCTGGACTACGATCTGTCTCGGGTCATGTTCATCACCACGGCCAATACTCTTCATTCCATCCCGCCTGCCTTGCAAGACAGGATGGAGATCATCAGGCTGCCAGGTTACACAGAGGTGGAGAAACTCCACATAGCCAAGGGGTTTCTGATCCCTAAGCAGATGGAGGCCAATGGCCTGGTCGGAAGGCAAGTCTCGTTCTCGGACAAGGCCATCCTAACGTTGATCAGGCTTTATACCAGGGAGGCAGGGGTCCGGAACCTGGAGCGGGAGATCGCCTCTGTGTGCAGGAAGGTGGCCAGGCGGATGCTCAGCGGCGAGGGGGAAAAGGCCATCAAGATAAGTTCCGGGCATGCCCAGAAACTCTTGGGGGTCCCCAAGTACCGTTATGGCAAGCCGGAGGAGGGTGATCGTATCGGATTGGCCAACGGCTTGGCGTGGACCGATGCAGGCGGTGAGCTGCTCACCACCGAGGTGGCAGTCATGCCCGGCAAGGGGAAGCTGATCGTCACGGGCAAGCTGGGGGATGTCATGCAAGAGTCCGCCCACGCTGCATTGAGTTACGTGCGTTCGCGGAGCAGGCAGTTGCGCCTGGAAGACTCCTTCTATCAGAAGGTCGACATCCATATCCACGTGCCGGAGGGGGCGATTCCAAAGGACGGGCCTTCTGCAGGGATCACCATGGCCACTGCCATCGCATCGGCCCTCATGAAGATGCCAGTCAGGGCAGACCTGGCCATGACCGGGGAGATCACGCTGCGTGGCCGGGTACTCCCGGTGGGGGGCCTCAAGGAGAAGATCCTGGCTGCACACCGCGGGCAGATCAGGACCGTGATCATCCCGATGGACAGCAAGAAGGACCTGAAGGAGATCCCCAACAGCATCTTGAAGGACCTGGAGATCGTCCCAGTGGAGCACATGGACGATGTCCTCAAGAAGGCACTGATCCCGAGGGATGGAGAGCTGATCTTTGCCTCGGACCTGCAGGAGTCGGAGATCCCGTTCGGTAGGTATCAAGGGATATCTGGCCAGGATGGTCTTCCTGTTACGCACTGAGGCCGAAAGACATTGGCCAGGGGCGAATTTCTCGCTTGACAAGGTCTGGTTTCCCTGATAGAAGGAAGGCGTTTTCACAATCTGAGAAGGAAGGGGGGGACGAGACATGACGAAGGTGGATCTGGTGAACGTGATGGCCTCAAAGGCGGGGATCTCCAAGAACGCGGCCGAGAAAGCCCTCAAGGCCTTCACCGACAGCGTGACTGCTGCCCTCAAGAAAGGGGACAAGGTCAGCTTGGTGGGCTTTGGGTCTTTCGAGGTCTCCAAAAGGGCTGCTCGCAAGGGGAGAAACCCGCGAACTGGGGCCGAGATCAAGATCAAGGCCAGCAAGGTCCCTCGGTTTCGGCCGGGGAGGTCTCTCAAGGACTCGATTAACGCTTGATGCACGCACCGGGAGGTCAGGGGAGAGGGGTATCTTTTCGTTCTGTGTTGCGTATTCCGCCTTCATGAAGGGCCTCGGGCGGGTAGCTCAGAGGGGAGAGCGCTGGCCTTACAAGCCAGAGGTCACAGGTTCGATCCCTGTTCCGCCT
>CAZOXN010000065.1:0-9213 GCA_964583655.1 uncultured Desulfarculaceae bacterium
AAATCCTGGAAAATCAAACGCCTCCGCCCTGCCTGCGCCAAGCGGAGCGCGGCAGGCAGGCAAGCGGCTCCGAGAAACGCCGCCACCCCGTGATCACTTACAATAAAACGCACGACCTGGAGGGTGTGGAGATGAAGAAGATGGCCTTGTTCGCCTTCAACGGGGAATCCATGTGCTTCGTTCACGTGCTCCTCAACGCCCTGGACATGAAGGGCAGAGGATACGATGTGCGGGTCGTGATAGAGGGGGCGGCCACCAAGCTCGTCCCGGAGCTAGCCGCTCCGGGGAGCCCTCTGTCCCAGCTCTACCAGAAGGCCAAAGAACATGGCCTGCTGGAAGGGGTTTGCAAGGCATGCTCCGCCAAGATGGGGACCCTCGAGGCAGCAAAAGGGCAAGGCCTGAGCCTCCTGGATGACATGAGCGGCCACCCGGGCATTGCCCGGTACCTCGAGGCCGAATACGATGTGCTGGTGTTTTGAATCGAACAGGGAGGTGCCCCTGCCGAGCCCTGCCTGATCAACGGCCATACGGCTTTCGCCCATGGGCCCGTGCAGGCCTGCATTTGTCTTGCATCCTTTGCGCTCCTGCTTTGAGCCGAGGAGGGGGGTACTTTGCGCTATGGTCTTTGGAGACAAAACGGTGAACCCCCTATCACTTTTCGTGGAGACGACGGCGAGATGGAAGCGTATCGTGTACGTCACCGTAACGCGAAGTTCGCCAACCAGAGGGTTGAGCTCGATGGCAAGTCCTTCGAGCATTGCAGGTTCGAGAACTGCCTGATCATACTGGAGAAGGGGGACACGGATGTGGCCGGTTGCACCTTCACGAACTGCAAGCTGATGTTGAGGGGCAATGCCTACACCATCGGCAGGATCATCAAGCTTTTCACAGGCAAGAGCCCCTTGAAGGTCCTGGACCTCGAAGAGCCGTTGTTCGAGAAGCCCACAGAAGATAGCGAGGCGAATCCGGGGAGCTGAGCACTATGAAGCTGCCTCTGGGGACGATTAGGCACGTGCATAAATGCCCTGCCTGATGCCCGTGGAGTTTCAACGCTCTCCCAAACCGCGGCAACACGGGTTTGGGCAACAAATCAAACCCGTGTTGCCTCCGTGCGACGACGGGCCTCCAATTCGCAGTTGAATCCTGGACAAAACGGGTTCGCCTCGCTACGGAACCGCTGCTAATAGTTCAGCACTGCGTTGGCAGAAAGGACCTCCTGTGTGAAGACCGCCGCAGCTATGGGCTTCGCCTCCTCTATGAGCTCCGACTGATCTATCTGCCGGAACTGGATGCACGGTGTACAGAGGAGCAGTCTCCCCCCCTGGGCCAGGAACTCCTCCACGAGCTTCTTGAGGGGCGGCATGCCTCCGGCGAAGACATGGTTCATGCAACCTTTTCGAGCCAGCATCACGGCCGGGCCTAGGAGCACCACCACTGCCTCGACGTCCATGGCAAGGGCCCCGTTGGCGTGCACGAATGGCAAGGTTGCCCTCTCCGGGTCGTCGGCCCCGTGGCTCACCACGTACACGATCTTCTCCCTCTTCATCTCTTCAGACATCTCCAAACCTCCTGATTTCTGAGATACAGCCCCTCTTCAACCCAGGCTGCTCATCGATGGACCGAGACTCCAAGAGGTACCGCCTTGGTTCCGCATCCATCCTTCGATTCAGAAGATCAGATGGATCTTGGCCTCGTCCGCGCTCTCCAAGAACTTGGCCACCCCTGCCAGAGATACGCCCTCTCGGATCTCTTCCACACGGATCCCCATCATGTCCATGGACATGGTGCATGCGATGAGCTTGACACCGTTTTGCGAGGCCATATCCAAGAGCTGCTCAAGGCTGTAAACGTTCTTTTTTTTCATCACGCGTTTCATCATCAGCGTTCCCAGCCCCCCCATGTTGAGGCGGGACAACTTCAGCCGTCCCGGGCCCCTCGGCATCATGATCGAGAACATCCTCTCCACCAGACCCTTCTCGGTCTTGACGGGTTCGCTTTTCCGCAACACATTGATCCCCCAGAAGGCAAAAAAGATGGTGACCGGCATCTCCATGGCCGCTGCCCCGTTGGCGATGATCAGCGCAGCCAGGACCCTGTCCAGGTCACTCGAGATGACGAGGATGCTCAAGCCACGCGGTGCCTGTTCCGTCAGCGCGACGGCGGAATTCTCCTTATCTCCTGCCGCAGTGTCCACCAAGACTTGTCTTTGTTCCATGGCCATGACCTATCTCCCCTTCTCGAAGTCTCGCGTCTCTTCCTTAGATGGCTGAGCCTTCAGCCTTGGCGCCTGGCCTTCAGGTGAAAGGCCCATATGCCTAAAGGACGATACAAGGCGTGGGCGAACTTGGTGAATGGCATCAAAATCAGAAGCTCCATCGCTGTCACCACGTGGAGTAGAAATGCCACATATCCCCACGTGGGGCCATCAGCCTGGTAGACCGCGATCTCCACTGCGAATCCGCTCGCCGTGACGATCCAGAGCAAACCGAGCAGGAGCCAGTCCGAAAGAAGCGTGTAAGCGAACGAGCTCCCTCCTTTTTTCGTAAGGCGAAGCAGTATGGCGACACTGCTCCCGTAGAAGAGCAGGAGGCCCGAGGCGGTGCCGAGCAATCGTGCTGGATACCATAGGGGGACAAAGGAACCGGGGGTCTTGAACAGGAAATCGAGGGCCGTGGCCCCCCAAAGGCCCAAGAATCCCCACATGATCGCCAAATGAAGAAAGCGCCTGCTGAGGTACCAGCGTCCTTGAGCGCTCTCGATAGATGACTCGCACTTCCCAAAATTCCTCTGGAGGGTCAGTTCCTTTACGGTGTCACCCATAGCACCCCAGGCATCATGCAAGAGCGGTCTTGCGCCCTGGGGCCCGGGGGGGATGGCCAGGAACGAGGCCCGGACGAAGTTGGCGATGTTGGCAACCATCGCCAAGCCTGCCAGGGCGAGCACGGCGATCCCGGTGTAATGGATCCACTGAAGATCAATGAAGCCGAAGAGGTCCAGTCTCTGAGGGTTCAACCTGCCGCCGGAGCCAAGGAACATCCCCGTCAAGAGGATTGTCAGGATCCCGAGGAGGCACGCCGCGAAGACAGGAGAGGTATAGAGACGGCGTGCCACTGTGGTCAGGTCCCAAGCCGAGATGAAATACCGCTTCGCCGAGGCCAGGAATTCACTGGGGTCAGCCTGCCTCGGGCAGGTCTCCGAACAATCCCCACACGCATAGCACAGCCATAGCTCCCTAGATGCGGCCAGCCTCTGTCTGAGCCCAAGCTGCGCGTATCGTATCAGCCTGCGAGGAAAACTCCCCTCCTTTCCCGCCAACGAACAGACGGCCGTGCAATTCCCGCAGTTGAAGCAAGCGGTGACATCTGCGGCCCCGAACCGTCGGAGTTCCTCCAAGAATCCGGGATCCACTCGAACGCTCATGACACTAGGCCTCCTTCAACGCATAACGGTAGTAGGAATCCGACGCCCCAGCTTCGTCCACCATCCCGTACTTTTTCATGGCCATCAGGTGCCAGAAGACCGTTTGAGAGGGCAAGCCAGTCGCTCGGGAGATCTCTGGCACGGTCTTGGGCCCGGTGGCCAAGCCTTGCTTTATCTGTTTCTGAATGCGGTTTTGCTCCTTGACCATGGCTTGAACCCTATCTATGGAAACCTTCCTGGACTCCCTCAGCGCCTTCAGATGCTTGACCGCGACCCCATCCTCCAGCTCGTTCATCTCTCCCCTCCGGCACCCGCTCTTGCCGCAAGTGCGTCGACCATGGCGTCGTACTGATCCAAGGTCCACCCCGCCACATCGATGGCCCGATGAGGGCAGACTGCCACACATGCCCCGCATCCCCTGCAAAGGGCTGGATTCACAGAGACCCTCTTCGCCCCCTTTCGGGTGTCCAACTCGAGCACTTGGATAGCCCCCTCATAGCCGCATTCCTCCTCGCAAGCACCACACCCATCGCACAGCCCCTGGTCCACTCTCGCGACGAACGGCTCGAGATCTATATGGCCTCGCGAGAGGATGGCAGAGGCCTTGGCTGCGGCAGCGGATGCGGAGGCGCAGCTCTCTGTGATGTCCTTGGGTCCCTGGGAAGCGCCAGCCAGCAATACACCGCCTACGGAGACTTCCACGGGTCTGAGCTTGGGATGAACCTCCAAGAGGAATCCGTCCGTGCCCACAGGCAGCTTGAGGTCAGTCACGAGCTTGTGATCCCGTCTCGGCACCATGCCCACTGCTAGGACAACCAGATCTGCCTCGACCTCCACCTCTTCTTTCCAGGTCAGGGAGTCCTTTACTTTGATGGCTAGGGAGTAATCAGAACCATCAAACGTGGAAATCACGGCTGGGGGATCTTCCGGTTCGAACCTGAAAAAGAGACACCCCAGCTTGGAGGCTTTCTCGTAGTAATCCTCGTGGCCCCTCCCGTAGGTACGGATGTCCCGGTAGAAATCGTAGACGTGAGTCCGGGGAAAACGCTCCTTCAGCTCGGTGGCGGCCTGGAGCGTTGCCGTGCAGCAAACCCTGGAGCAATACTCATTGAGCCGCCCATCTTCTCCTGGCTCGTGGATTCCGGGGATTTGGCGGCTCCCCACACAGTGGATGAAGGCGACTGCCTTGACTGGCCGCCCCTCCAACAAGAGATAGCCGGCCGTGGGCCCCTCCGCAGAGAGTATGCGAATGAACTCTGGAAGGGTGATGACCCGAGGATTCTCCCTGTATCCATACTCCCCGGATTGAGGCTCGTAGTGCTGGAAACCGGTAGCCATGACGATGGATCCTACCCTGAGTTCTATAGTGGAGGCTGGCTGGACATACCCTTCGAGATAGCATCCCTTGAAGGCCTCGTACGAGGTTCGGGCCGCCTTTCCGTCTCTGCCCGCCACGGCCCCCTCCCTTCGTATCACCACCTTGAAATTCCCGATACTCCCTGATGCCTCGACGACCTCGGCTCGAGTCAGCACCTGGATTCTCGGTTCCCTTAGGACGGCCTCCACCAGAGACAGGACGATGTCCGTCGCCAACTCCTCGGTGGGATAGATTCGATGGAGAACCGAAACCTGACCCCCCAAGAAGGGCTCGCGCTCGACGAGGGTGACCATGACCCCCCGGCGGGCTAGGTCGAGGGCGCTCTTCAACCCGCTTACTCCACCCCCTACCACCAGGGCATGGCTGTGGGCGTCGACCCTGATGGATGCGAGAGGGTCCAACCTGGAGGCCTTGGCTGTCGCAGCGGCCACCAGGCGCAGAGCCTTTTCAGTGGCCTCACGATGATGGGCGTGATGGACCCAACTGACCTGCTCGCGGATGTTGACGTGCTCGTACAGGTATTCGTTGAGCCCGGCTCGTCTGAGCGCCCCACGAAATGTGAGCTCGTGAAGCTTGGGGGAACACGAGGCCACGACGATACGGTTGAGCCCTTCCTTCTGGATGTCCTCCGTGATCATGGCCTGGCCGGCATCAGAACACATGAACATGTTCGTCCTGGCGACGACCACATGGGGCAACCCGGCGGCAGAACGCGCCACCTCCTCCACGTCCACCACGTCGGAGATGTTTCCCCCACAGTAGCAAACGTACACGCCCACGCGGGGCGCCTCGTCGGGGTCGCTCCCGTCCACCTTTGACTCACTGTTCTGCGCTTGTTGGATCAATGCCTTCCCCCTTTTGCAAGCACATCATCCTCCCGCCGAGACTCGAAGCTCCTCTGTCCCGGTTGCGCAAGCCAGCTTACCCACTCGACAGAGGTAGTTGGAGACCTCCATGGCTGCCGCCCCTGCCTCCACTATCGTGTCCACAATATCCTTCGGGCCCGCAGCGGTACCGGCTACGAAGATCCCCTCCTGCTCCGTAAGGGCAGGTGAGATCTTGGACTGGGGACAAGATACGAAGCCGTCGTCAGAGATCGCCACCGGGGAAGAACCATCGAACTTGCAACCCGGCAGCATCCCCAAGGAGAGGACCACCATGTCATGTCTCCGCTCCTCCACCCTGGAGTCCTCCTCCATGAGCTCCACGCGCACCATGGGATTGTGGGCCTCGTCCTCGGTTATACGGGCCACCTTGGCCTTCACGAACTGGATCCCCATGGCCCTGGCATTCTGAAAGAACTCCTCGTATCCTTTGCCAAATGCCCTGATGTCCATGTAGTAGATGGTCACGTCCACCAGGGGGAGGGCTCCTGAGAGCAGCATGGCCTGTTTTATGGCGTACATGCAGCAGACCCTGGAACAGTAGGGCACCCCCAGGCTCCTGTCTCGCGAGCCAGCGCACTGAACGAAGGCTATGGAGTCAGGGACCTTTCCGTCGGACGGCCTCAGGACCCTGCCGTAGGGGCCATTGGGAGCCAAGATTCGTTCCATTTGAAGGGCGTGTATGACGTTCGGAAGCCTCCCTAGGCCGTACTGGGGCTTGGCATCCATGGGCGTCAATCGATATCCGGTAGCGAGGATGACACAGCTCGTCTCCACGACGAGTCTCTTGGGTCCCTGATAATGGTCCACGGCCTTCTTGGGGCAGACTTTCTCGCATCGCCCGCAGAGCATGCAATTGTCAGCATCGAGCACTGCGATCTGAGGAATGGCAGTGTTGAACGGGACATAGATGGCCTTTCTGGCCCCGAGACCGCCTTCGAATTCATGCGGGACTAGGACCGGGCATGCGTACTCGCAAAGCCTGCAGCCGATGCATGCCTCTTCGTCCACATAGCGTGCCCTCTGGGTGATGTCGGCCCTGAAGGCGCCGCTGTGCCCTCTCAGGCTGTCCACCTCCGCGCATGTAAGGAGCGTGATCCTCTCGTTGTGAGCAGCCGCAGCCATCTTGGGGGTCGTGATGCAGCTGGCGCAGTCCAGGGTGGGGAATACCTTGCTCAGAGCGATCATCTTCCCCCCGATGCTCGGTTCCCGCTCCACTACCACCACGTCGAACCCCTGCTCGGCCAAGTCGAGGGCGGCCTGCAGACCGGCGATGCCAGCCCCGATGACTAGCGCATCTCCCCTCAAGATCCCCTCGGACGTATCCATAATTTGTCTTCTCCTTCGCGTCCAAAGAAACTTGGGGACGCAGGTTTCAAGAAGCCCGCGCTTCCTGAAGCTCGCCGCAACGAGGCGGACCGATCTCCCTGAGGAGGTCGTTCATCTGGTTGACCTCCCTCAGAAAGGCATTGGTGCAGACGGTGCATATGGCCGTGAGGCGTATCCTCCTGGGATCAAGTCCCCGTTCTTTGAGGCCCCTGTATACCCGATCCACCCTGGCCGCCAGTCTCTTGTAGGCACCCTGATACGGGCACTCCTCGCCGCAAGACATGACGATGACCCCACCGATCCCCTTCTCGAAACATCTGTAATAGAACTCCTCTGGAAAGAGCACCGGGGATGGCACGCGCAGGATGTAGGTGTTTGGGCGATAACTCATGTGGGCCTGGCCGACCGCATCTGCACCTGGGTAGGCGCAGGCCATGGTGGCGAGTATCAATATAGGTGGCACCTCTGTCGGCCTTGTTCCGTCCATGATCCAAACCCCTCACTTCTTGCGCACTACGAAGACCTTGTCGTACCCGTCTCCTCGCAAGACCCCGATGAACTCATGACCAACTTTGCGCGCCCACGCCGGGATGTCCTCCTTGGTCCCTGGATCATTGGACCACACCTCCAAGATCCCCCCGACCGGGACCGCCCCGATGCCCTTCTTCGCCTCCATCAAGGGACCTGGGCAGGCGCTCCCCCTGGCGTCCACTATCTTGTTCGACTTGATCTGGCTCAAATCCATCTCGCTCATGACGAACCCTCCTCCCATGTCGTGAGTTCGAAGAACTGCCCCTCTTTACAGAAATAGTTGTGCCAGTTGGACCCATGGCATTCAATCAAGGATATCCTTTTGATATTGCAGAGAATTTCTCGACAGAGACGTGATTGCGCCTTCCGCGATGAAGAATGAATGTTAACCTTTGGAAACATTTGCTAACCAGCTGTGTCGCTGAGGGATGCCCCTCGGGGATGGTCCCGAGAGGAGGACTTGGATCGCTCAAGTGGCATGCCGCACGAGTTCTACTTCCTCATGCGAACCCACCACTTGTCCCTTGTGTGACGGACCCGGACCCCGCCTCTCCCCCTGGGACCGAGCAATTGGCTCATGTCCAGCCAGGTCTCTCGATCGCTCAACAGGATCTCTAGGATCTGGCCCTCTCGGAGATCGTTCAGCGCGCGCAGGACATGGAGAACTGCCAGAGGTGGAGGAAAACAGCGCAGATCTAGTTTGCTATCTCTCGCCATCGAGTTCTTGGCCTGGGTCACCAATTTGCCGACGCCACCCACGCCCGCACTGACGCCTCGTGCCTCACGCCAGCATGGGGCGCTCGTTCCTTTCCCTGAGTCACGCCAGCCCAGGAGGAAGCCCCGTGGCTGCTTCGTTGGCGCCCTCATGAATCATGCAGTCAGTCCCTGTGATCTCTCATCCAGTCGTTTGCGTGCCCGGCCGAGAAAACGGCACTCTCGGTCCCAAGAGGCCCGAGTCCCGGCCAGCAACCAGGATCCATGTGGGTCAATCCACGTCTTGCGGCTCCACGCCGATCGTTTTCGTCAAATATGGAATGCACGTCGCATGCCATCCCATTCTTGGCGGGAGGCCGATGCGGCATTTCTAAAAAGCCCAACGGGTTAACGTTGATCAGGGATGTGAAAGGACGAGGTTTGTTCGGGACAGATTGGGTTCTTGTTAACGGGTGCTAACGATCCTAATTCCGGGATGTTCTTTGCCGAATTTGCCCCCTCGGGCAGCTCAGTTGCCTGGTTTGGTTCAGATCTCAACGCGGGGGGTTCTCATCTGTCGAGAGAGGCCCCTCTCTCCTCTCAGAGGACCCGCCCCTGGCTTTTCTCGCTGCGGGGACGCTGTCATCAGGACACAGAGATGAACACGTCCCAACAGATTCCAGTCGAATCCACGGCTGTACGATTCCTCAATGAACTTGCGGCAGGGGAGGGCTTGTGGTAAGAATTGTTAACGTACGTTAATCCAAGCCCAGGTCCGGCCGGCTCCTGTGTTGGCATCAGATCCTTTGCCCGCCTGGGTCCTGAACACAACGGACGTCATGAACGATCAGATCCCGCAATACTGGAAATCCATCGTTGACACTATGATGGACGGATTGGTGGTCGTGGATACGGAGGGGACGATCGTCTCGGTGAACCGTGCCATGGAGGAACTCACAGGATACACACGCAAGGAGC
>CAZOXN010000066.1:0-9207 GCA_964583655.1 uncultured Desulfarculaceae bacterium
CCGCGGCACCGGGCACACCGAAGAGGGCCGGGACGCCGAACTCCCTCGCCACGTTGGCCAGGTGCCCGGTGACACTCCCATGCTCCGTCACCACCGCCGCTGCCCTGCCCAGCAACGCCGCCCACCTCGGTAGGGACTGGACAGCCACCAGCACCGCCCCTTGTGGAAAACGCAGGATATCGGCCTCCTTCCTGATCACGAAGACCGGCCCCCCGCCGACGCCAGGACTGGCCGTGGCCCCTCCCTCGAGGATCACCTCTTCCCTGGGCTTGGGCGCAGGGACCGTCCTTGGCCCGCCCGACTCCTCCTCCACCCCTGCCTCAGCCTCAGCCTTCGCCTCGATCTCCCTTCTCTCCCTCTGCCTCAACGGCCTGCATTGCAACACGTAGATCTCATCCTCGGGGGATATGGCCCACTCCACATCCTGGGGATGCCCGTAGAATCCCTCCAACTTCAAGGCGATCCTGGCCAGCCCCACTGCCAGCTCATCTGTGAGGGAGGGCCTTCCTCCCCTGTCCCCGGCAAGATCCAAACGGCATACCCCTTCCTCAGGGTAACAGACGAAGAGATGCTCCTTGACCTCGATCCTCTCGCGGACCACTGCCATGGGCTCGCCCCTGGACACCACGAAGAGATCCGGAGTGACGCTCCCGTCCACCACCGACTTGGGGAGACCCCAGGCGGAGTTTATGTAAACGGAGTCATCCCTGATGTCCACCGGATTCCGGGAGTACATCACCCCGCCTGCCGAGGCCTGGATCATCACCATGCACCCCACGCACATGGCGATGTCCTCATCCCTGATCCCGCGGTTGAAACGATATGTCATGGCCGGGAGGCTGTACTTGCTCGCAACGATCTCCTTGTAGGCCTGGACTATGTTCTCGGCGCTCACGTTCAGGACAGAGCGGTACTGGCCAGCGAAGGATGTGCCGGCCGAGTCCTCGGCCAAGGCACTGCTCCTCAGGGAGACCGTGACCCCTGGGCCGTGCCGGGCCTCGAGTTCTCGGTAGGCCTCCATGATCGCCGCCTCGATCTCTTCTGGCAGCGGGGAGTTGATGATGATCTGTTGGATCCCTGCGCTCAGGCTGTAAAGCTCGTCCAGCCTCTCCGTGTCAGCGGACTGGACCCTGCGATCGATCTCCGCCTGAAGTTCGTTGTGCTCCATGAATCTCTGATATGCGAGGGAAGAGATCACGAACCCGTCCGGGACCGTGAGGGAGAGCCGGTTCCTGATCTCTCCCAGATTGGCCATCTTGCTCCCCACATGGTCGGCCATCTCCTTGCCGATGGCCTCCAGGGGAAAGATCAGCTTGTCTGGAAGAGACAATGCCCTCTGGGCCAGGAGCCGGTTGATCTCCCCCTGGATCTCCCGGAACCTCGGGTGGAGTCCCGCATACCTCCCGGGGGCCAGTTCATCCAGGTACTTGATCATGCGGAAGACGTTGACCAAGACCGCTGTGCTGTTGGCCCGGACGAAGGACATCCCGAAGGGCCTGCCGCCCCTCAGGGCCTCCTCCATCTCGGACATGATCTCCAGGGCCTTGTTGTTGGAGCTCAGGAGGAGCTTGAAGTTGTGGTAGCGTTCCCTGAAGGCGGTCCTGAGCCCTTCGGCGCCGGCAGCTGTCTGTGGCCCTCCGCGCGCCCCCGGGAGGATCTTCCTGAGGAGACCGGTCAGATCCATGGTAGGCAAGACCGCCCGGGATCGACTATGAAACGATCCCACCGCTGCCCCATCCACGCCCCAGCCCTAGACCTCCTTCTTGGCACCTGGCTTCATCTCCAGGCCCAGGCCCTCGAAGAGAAAGAGGATGGAGAACCCCCACCAAAGGGTGTAGAGCACGTAGAAGAGCAGGGAAAGGGCCAAGAGCCCGGCCGCGGCCGAGACCTTCTTGGCCTCGATGCCGTAGAAATTGTATACCACCTCGAGGCCCTTCTTGTTCAGTGTGGCCAGCCAGGAGGCCTCGGTGAACCTCTTCTGCCTCTTGAGGTCCTTCTCCATCTCCTTGAACCCGGCCCACCAGAGGTAGAGTACCTCCTTCTCAGAGAACCCGTACCTACCCGCCACATCCTCGCCCCGGCCGTGGAACATGGCATCCGCATCCTGAATCGCCGCCGCACTGACCTGCCCCAGGTCCCCAGAGACCTTGATCTCCCCGCCTGCAACGATCACCTTGGCCCCTGCGGCGCTCAGCAGCTTGGCCGCCTTGCTCGCCCCATCCCCGTCCTTGAGCCTCACCGAGGCCTCGAACGGCTTGCCCTTGCGCCCAGCTGCCTCTTTCAGGAGATCGGGCATGTAGTACGTGGAGCCCTTGGCCATGGAGTTGAAGAAGGAATCCGCGGCCTCAAAGGCGTTCTGCCCTCGAAACAGAGGTGAGAACATGATGATGAGCACCACCACGAAGACCACCGCCATCCCAGCCCCTTTCAGGAGCGCCTTTTTGTCACGATAAGCCATGGCCCTAAACCTCCCCTCTCAAGACCTTCAACCTGGCCAGGAACGTCCCGATCACCCAGAAGGCGAAGATGCCCACCACGATGAAGAAGACCAGGTTTCCCACTGTGGTCAGGCCGTCGGCCAGGGACTTCGAGATGTCCAAGACCTCCATCTCCCTGAGCTGCCTGGGCAGGGCGAAGAGGCGGTTGAGAAAGCCCGCGATCACCGCGGTGGCGTAAAACCCCCGGATGTAGATCCCCTTGACCACCTTGGTGGCCAGGGCCCCGACCTGGATCCCGATGAGAGAGCCGATGAGCATCCCCATGGCCAGGGTGTAAAAGATGAAGCCATAGATGGCGTACTGGGCTATGGCCGCATAACCGGCAGTGAAGATGATCTGCAAGACGTCAGTGCCCACGGTGGTGAAGGACGAGACCCCGAGGATGTACACGAACATGGGGAAGGTCAGAAAGCCTCCCCCGACCCCCATGATGGAGGCCACGAAGCCGACGAGGAGGCCGCACAGGGCCACGAACAAGGCAGGGATCCTCTTGCCCCCAGGCACCAGGTCCTCGTCGAAGGTCAACAGCGGCGGGATCTTGGCCTCCTGGAGCCTCGCTGGGAGCCCCTTCTTTCCGGTGGCCAACTCAGCCCCGTGGGGGCTCTCCCCGAAATGGGCCCCCACCTGCCCCTCCTCCAGCTTCCTCAGCCTGAGGAAGTCCAGGAGGGAGTAAGCGCCCAGGAAACCGAGCAGCAGCACGTAGACCACGCTTATGAAGGTGTCGCTCAAGACAGGATTGGTCTCGTAAAGGGCCCTGTTGATGAGCCCGCCGCCCGTGGCGCCCAAGACGGAGCCCACCAGGAACGCTATGGCCAGGCTCACGGAGACGTTCCCCAGCTTCTTATGGACCACCGTCCCCATGATGGCCTTGGCGAATATGTGAAAGAGGTCGGTGCCCACCGCCAGGATCCCCTTGACCCCAGCGCTCATGAGGGCAGGGGTGATTATGAAGCCGCCCCCGGCCCCTATGGCGCCGGTGATCAGCCCGGCGCAAAGGCCTATGATGGCGGAGATCCAGAAGGTGGCAGGGGTGTAGAAGGATGGCGTGTAGGCCTCCTTACCCCCCAGCATCTTGGGCAGATCAGCGGCCAATGCCGCTGATATGAGCACGGCCGAAAGCGTCAGCATGGCGAGCAACCAGAGGCGCCTGCGGTCCCTGAGGATCGCCGACGAGACCCGGTATTCCCACCTGGCGTGCGCCACCGAGGCCAGCAACAGCATCCGATGCAACCCCTTCGCCCACTCCCGCATTCCTCCCTCCTCCGCTTGGAACGTCACAGATTCCGGATCCGCTCTTCCCTCAGGCCTGTCGCCGGGAATACACGGCAGGCTAACGGACGCCTGCCTCATTGCCGATCTGTTTGATCTTCTCCTCCTGGATGGACTTCTTCTTGTGAGCGTCCTGGACCTTGTACAAAAGCTCGTCTATGTCGATGGGCTTCATCAGGTAATCGAAGGCACCCAGCTCCATCCCCTGGATGGCCACCTCGACGTTGGCATGGCCGGTGAGCATTATCACCTCCAAGAGGGGGTTCATACGCTTGATCTCCCTCAGGGCCTCTATGCCGTCCATGCCCGGCATCTTGACGTCCAGGATCACCACGTCGAAGGGCTTGTCCCTCAGGACCCTGATGGCATCCTCGCCGGTTGTGGAGCAGCTGACCTGGAGCTTCCGCTTGCTCAGCCTCTTGGCCAGGGTGTCCAGGAACTCCACCTCGTCGTCCACGATGAGGACCCTGAGTTCATCCACGCCCACCACCTCCTTGCACCTCGCATGCCTCCCGGATCTTTCCGATCAACTCCTCCAGGTCGCAAGGCTTGGTCAAGTAGTCGAAGGCCCCCAGCTCCAACCCCTCTCTGGCGGCCTTCTCGGACCCGTGGCCAGTGAGCATGATCACCGGCATCTTCGGATCCATCACCTTGAATATCTTGAGGACCTCGATGCCGTCCATGTCCTCCATCTTCAGGTCGAGTATGGCGACATCGAACTCCTTGTGCCTCAGGGCCTGGACCCCTTCCGAGCCGCTCAGGGCCTTGGTGACATCGATGTTCCGTTTGGTCATCCTCTTGGAGAGGACGTTGACATAACCCTCCTCGTCATCCACGAGCAGGAGTCTGATGCGCCTTGGCTGCCCCGTCCCTCTCTCCGCCATGGAATCCGTGCCCCGGACAAGCGGCGTGGAGGCCCGCCCAGGCCTCCCTAGTCCCCCATCCTCGATGTGATCTCCCGCATCCTGGCCTCTATGATCTTTTGCTCGTGCCTGCTCTTCTTGGCCTTGGCCTCCTGGACCTTGGCCATGAGGATCTCGACCTCGCAGGGTTTCATCAGGTAGTCGAAGGCCCCCAGCTTCATCCCCTCAATGGCGGTCTCCACGGTGGCGTGGCCCGTCAGCATGATCACCTCCACCAGGGGGTGCGCCTTCCTGATCTCTCTGAGGGTCTCGATCCCGTCCATGACCGGCATCTTGACGTCGAGGATCACCACATCTACGTCCTTTTGCTCCTCCAGCTTCTTGAGGGCGTCGGGCCCGCTGAAGGCGGGTATGATCGTCAAGTTCCTCTTGGTCAACCGCTTGGTCATGGTCTCCACGAAGGGGACCTCATCGTCCACCAGCATCACCACTGCCGCTGCCATCTGCACCCCCCTTTTTGCCCCAGCGGATCCGCACCTCGGCATTCATCCCGTGTCCTGCCCCCCTTCATCTCCTCTCTGTTGCTTCGCCTTGGGGATTCGGATATGAAAGGTAGTCCCCAGGCCCACGGCACTGTTTACGCTTATCTCCCCTCCCATCTTCTTGATGATACCATAACAGATGGACAGGCCCAAACCCGTCCCCTTCCCCACGGCCTTGGTAGTGAAGAACGGGTCGAAGATCCTCGCTAGGTTCTGCTTGGGTATCCCGACACCGGTGTCAGCCACATCCAGGACCACGTCATCCCCCCGGACCCTGCTGGTGATCTCCAATGTCCCACCGCTCTTCTCCATGGCGTCCAAGGCGTTGTTCATGAGATTGAGGAGGACCTGCTGCATCTCGGATGGGGAGGCGAACACCTTGGGCAAGGCCGGGTCGAGATTGGTCTTTATCTTCACGTTGCTGAACCGGGCCCTCTGTTCCGACAGCCCCACCATCTCCTCCACCAGGTCGTTGAGCTGGATCTCCTTGGCCTTGGGATCGGTCTTCCTGGCGAAGCTCAGGAGCTTGTGGGTGATCTCCTTGCACCTCCTGCCCTGGGTCTTTATCTGGTTCACCGCCCTCCTTAACTCCGCCAGGTTCTCGCCTTGGGGAATGAGCTCCTCATCGAGGAGGTCCTCGATCCATCCAGCCTCCTCCACCATGATGGCCACAGGGTTGTTGATCTCGTGGGCGATGCCTGCCGCCAGCTCCCCCACCGATGCCAGCTTGCCCGCTTCGATGACCTGCTCGTTCATCATCTCCTTCTCCAGATCCGCGCGTGCGATGCGGCTCACCACCCGCCTGGAGAGCACCAAGGCCATGAACACTATGCCGAGGCCCCCCACCATGAAGATGAGGAGGGCCAGCCTCCTGGCGCTGTACAGGTCAGAGAAGGCGTCGCTGGCGTCCTGCTGGTAAACCAGGATCCAGTCCCCGTTCTTCATGGGGGTCGTGACGTAGATCATCTTCCTGCCCGATTCGCTGACCTCCTCAACCTTGCTGCCCCTTTCTTCAAGGCGTCTGCCCGAGACGAACCGGGAGTAGAACTCCCTGTCCAGGGCGGGGGTCGAGGGGGGCCTCGTCTGGAACTCCCCTGCCCTGTTGAGTATGAAGGCAGATCCTGTCTTGCCGATCCGCGTGCCCTCCACCAGGGAATTGAATGCCACGAAGTCTATGGTGGCCCGGAAGATCCACTCCTGACCCTTGCACCCCTTCTTGACCGCGACTATGAAGTGGGGCATGCCTCGAAGGCCGAGGAAGACATCGCTGATGAACACAGGGTTCCTTGCGGCGGCCTTGAACCATTCCGCCTCCGAGTAAAGGGCCCTCCTCAGGGAAAAAGGCCCCACATAGGCGACCTGCACACCTTGTTCATCCACCAGGCCTATGTCCACGAATATCCCGCCGTACTCGGCCCGGAGCATGGAGAACTTCTCCTGGAGGAACGCCTCATCGGTCATCTCCTCGCAGGAGTAAGCGCTGACCAGCATCTGGACATTGGCGAGCCTCTCGTAGAGGAAGCCGTCGATATTCTGTTTGTGTCTCTCCACCAGCTCCTTGAGATGGGCGATCACCTTGTCGTGATAGGAGGTGTGGAATTGATAGCCTATGAGACCGCCGAAGAGAATCAGTGGGGTGAACGACACCAGGATCACTATCAGCACTATGTTCCTGGTGAGGTACCTGTAATAGTCGTCTTGTGGGCTTGGCCCTTTCACGTCTTCCACTTCCCGGCCCCGACCGAGTCAGAAGGACCCGCGGAGTCTGGAGAAGGGTAGCAGAAATCCATGGCCGATTCCAGGGAAAAACGCCGGGTTAACCGCGCTTGCCGCCATTGGAATCGGCAAGGGCAGAGGCGGGCCTCGATGAATGGTGACGCTGCAGGACCTCGGCCACCGTTGCCCTGAGGCGGTGGATGTTGTCCCCCCTCTTCTCCACGAAACCGGCTGCCCCCTGGATTGCCGGGTGGCCTGCATACTCCGTCAGGAAGGTGTGGATGACCACCGGGATACGCGCCTCGAGGTCTCGGAGCCTCTCCAGGGCCTCGATGCCATCCACGTACGGAAGATCCAAGTCCAGGATGAGCAGGTCAGGGATGGGCCCCTCCTCCATCATGGCCATGAGTTCCCTGCCATCCCTCGCACCCAGCACGACGTAGCCATCCGCTGCCAGCTCGCGACCTATGAACTCCCTGACACGGCGGTTGCGGTCGGCCACCAGTATGACTGGTACCCCCTTCACGATCCCTCCCTCGACACGGCCCATTGATCTTGAAGCAACGCCCGTGCCAGTCTCGGCATGTTGCTGAAAAACCCGCTGGAGGGTGGCCGCGTCTCACACAGGTGAACCCCGGGCTGGACCGGTGTGACCATCGCTCCGACTTTCCCAGCTTCCCTATGGAAAAGGGGGCAGGGTCCTGACCAACACTCCACGGACAAAGAAGAGGAGAGGCCCCCTGCCCGATGGGGGACCCCCAGACGGCATGGAGCCGTGTCCACTTTTTTTACACGGTGTAAAAGGGCTGGATACTCGGACGACCGGAGGTATGTTTTACGTCCCAGGCGTTCGTCTCAAAGAGCCGTGAAGACGTCTGGGCTCTTCAGCGGCCGCTTGCATGTTGCGCGTGGTCCGCTATCCGTCCTTTCTCGCCTCAGCAACGAGCAACGGACAACCAAGTAGTGACAGTGGAGAATTGAGCAGGCAAATCTCCAGCAAAGACCTCGCCAGGCCTCACTCCCCCTCTGCCCTGACCGAGGTCTCCATCCTCAGGCCGTATTTCTCGATCTTGGACTGCAGCGTGGGTCTCGACAGGCCCAGGAGCTTGGCCGCGCGCGTGCGGTTTCCACCGGTCAGTCTGAGGGCCTCGGTGATCAGTATGGCAGCGAAGTGATCCATGAAGAAGTCGAAGAGGTTCTCCCCGGTCTCCGAGGCCAGGACCTTTCGGACCCACTGCCTGATCACCTCCTGGGCGCCCTCCCCATCGGCCTTCCTCACCACGCTCTCCCCGCTCATGGCCTTGTCGATGTCCTCAGGCCCGATGGGGAGCCCTCGGCTGAAGATCAGGGCCTTCTGAATCACGTTGGCGAGTTCACGGACGTTTCCAGGCCACGGACATCGATCCAGCAATCCCTTGGCCTCGCGGGTCATCCCCGGGTTCTCGATCCCCATCCTCGCGGCCAGTTGGGCCAGGAAGTAATCAGCTAGCAAAGGGATATCCCCGGACCGTTCGCTCAAGCGGGGAAGCCAGATGGTGACCACCTTGAGCCTGTAGTAAAGGTCCTCCCGGAATCGCCCCTCGGCCAGGGCCGTCTCCAGGTCCCGATTGGTGGCGGCGATGACCCGCACGTCCACCGGCACGGGCTCCCTGCCGCCCAGCCGCTCGATGCTCTTCTCCTGGAGGAGGCGCAGGATCTTGGCCTGTATGCTGAACGGCATGTCCCCTATCTCGTCCAGGAACACGGTCCCACCGTTGGCCTGCTCGATCTTTCCCACGCGTCGGCTAACTGCCCCTGTGAAGGCCCCCTTCTCGTACCCGAACAGCTCGCTCTCCAGCAGTGTCTCCGGTATGGCCACGCAGTTGATGACCAGGAAGGGCCTGTCGGCCCTCATGCTGTGGTGGTAGATGGCACGGGCTACCAGTTCCTTGCCGGTGCCGGACTCACCACGGATGAGCACAGTGGCATCTGTGGGCGCCACCCTGCCGATGGCCTTATAGACCTCCTGCATGACCTTGCTCTTGCCGATCAAGGCATCCTGGGAGGCGCCCTCCGGTGTCCCGTCCATCTCCACCCTGGCACGCATGAACCTCCCTGCCTCCAGGGCCTTCTCTATGGTGGCCAGCATATCCGGGACATCGAAAGGCTTGAGGACGTACTCGAAGGCCCCGAGTTTGGTGGCCTCGATGGCCGTCTCTGTGGTCCCGAACGCCGTCATGATGATCACCGGGAGCTTGGGCTCCATCTCTCGCATGGCCAGGAACGTATCCAGGCCGCTCATCCCAGGGAGGCGCACGTCCATGATGACCAGATCGGGGG
>CAZOXN010000067.1:0-9199 GCA_964583655.1 uncultured Desulfarculaceae bacterium
GGGACAGCGAAGGCCGTGGCAAAGGTGCTTGTCCGGCAAATCCCCCCTGTACCAGCCGAAGACCTTCAAGAAGAGGTCGTTTATGTCACGAATCCGGCCATGTTCGTTCACTAGAAGGAGCATCGAAGGCATCACGCTTAGTATGGCCTTGCTTCGTTCCTTCAGGAGGGAGAGTTCCTGATCCTTCTCCTCCACCAGCTCCTTCAAGTTGGCCATCTCTTGTTCGGCCTGATCCAATAGCTTTTTCGCCTCGAAGGCCTCCAGGGCACTTTCATGAACCACATGTATATCGAAGGGCTTTTCCACATAAGCGAACGCGCCCTGGTTGACAGCCTCTATGGCGGATTCCAAGTCCCTGTACCCTGTCATGAGGAGGATCTGTGTGGAAGGGGAACGCCGGCGCGTCTCGGCGAGGACCTCGAGACCGCTGGCCCCCGGCATTCGGATATCGCTCAGGACCACGTCGAAGGAGGAAGAACGCAAAGCGCTGATGGCCTCCTCGCCATCTTGCGCGGTCGTCACCTCCCACCCTTTGTACTCGAAATACTCGCTAAGGAGAGACCTGATACGCCGCTCGTCGTCGACGATGAGTATCTTCATGATCGGTGTCGCAATGGCTTCGGGAGTACGGATCAGCCTCTTTTATCTCCCGTGGGGCTGGTTGTCAACCCCCTTTTGGCATCCAACGACCCCGTCTCTTTCCCCAGGACCGTGACCTCATGGGACGGTGGCATCCGTCTTGCTATCACACACCACGGGACCGTGGGCCTCTGTTCTCAGCGCGCCACGGCGAGACAGGAGGACGAATCTGCCCGAGATGGCGGAAGGAACTTCCATATTGCTGCCCCTGGGATACGCTACTCACACCGTGAGAGATGCGCCGCGCATCTGGGAGGCGCCACGGGCAGTGGACCGTGCAATCGAGGGGGTTTCGGCTTTCGAGCGAGTGATGGGGGCTGCGGGTGCGGCGCCCGAGGGAGTGCCGGCCGTTGGTTCGGTGCGGTGCGGTGATCACCGGATCCTGAGCAGGGGCCTTCTGTGCGACTTCGCCTACAACGGGATCCAGCCCTTTTCCCTTCGGTCGTTGGGGGCACAGATAGCTGCTTACAAGGAAGACCAGTTGTTGGCGCACCCCGGAGGGGACGGGATCGATCTGGATGCGGCTGAGCCCCGCATAGGCATCAGGAGCGGGGAAGGCCTCTTCCAAAGGGTGGGCAAGGACCTACGTGATGCACTGGCCAATGTGATCAACTTCTTCCAGGATCTTCTCATGGGGTCCAGGTACAGGTATATCGATGAAGATGGAAGGGTGGAGACGGCCCAGAGAAAAGGGCTCCTTGGGTCCATAGGGGAGTTCTTCAAGGACCTAGCCAGCGGCTTGAGTCTTGGCCACTTCAGGCCAGATGGGGAGCCGGAGCCCGTTGGGATCCTGGAAAGGGTGAGATTCGCTTGGACGAAGATCTTCGGCGAGGCCGTCATGGATGACCTGGTCTTCGGGGTCCCCACCGCGGCCTTGAACATGGTGGATGATGCGGTCCTGGCAGCCTGGAACCTTGTGGAGGTCTTGCCGGATGCCACCATCGGCAACCTCCCCGGCGGGCAGGAGCTGGTGACCAGGGTATTTGACAACGGGCAGGTCCTCATCGACTACGTCACCGATTGCCTGCCCACAGGAGACGCCTGGATGAGGGTCCACGCCTATGCTTGGGATGATCGAGGGATTGCCCCGCCCATCTTGTACAACATCCAGCTCCCCGAGCGATTCTCCGGGGACTCCCGATGGCACACGGTGAGGAATACCCCGTTTCGCAAGGCCATAGAGACCGTCGGGAGCCTCCTCGCTGATGTGGGGTTGGCGAGGTTCACAACCCAGGGTGTCAAGACGAGCAAGAGGAGGCAGTGACCATGAGTCGCTGGTGGCAGGGAGGATCGGCAGTGACCGGGATCGGGCGCATCGCTGGGTATGCCTTGGAAAGATACCGCGCACTCGCGGCCCTGTCCACCGGCGCCCCCAGCCGCGGCACAGGATCGCAGCAGATGGTTGTGCGTCAGATGCCGAGATTCTCTGAGGAAATGGGACTGGCCGAGCAGAGGGCTGGACAGCCATCGAGCCCTGTGCAAGACCCTCCCGCGACAAGGGGGGAAAGGCGGGTCGAATATACCATCAGGCCCGGTGACACCCTCTGGGCCCTGGCCACGAAGGTGTTCCACGTCCACCTGGAGGATCTGATCAGGGAGAACGGGATCACCGATCCGAGGAACATCCAGCCCGGCCAAAAGATACGCGTGACACTGCCCAGCTATCCGACGGAGGAGAAGGAGGTGGTGGCTAGCTGGTACGGCCATGAGCACCATGGCAAGCCCATGGCCAATGGAGCGCCCTTCAACATGTACTCGTCCACCATCGCCCACAAGGAACTCCCCCTCGGGACCAAGGTGGAGCTTCGAGACCCCGCCAGTGGAGTCAAGGTGCGCGCAGTGGTCGCGGACCGCGGGCCATACGTGCAGGGAAGGGACGTGGACTTGTCTTACGGCCTCGCCAAACGTCTCGCCCTGCTGGACCGCGGGGTGGGAAGGCTCAGGATGCGCATCCTCGGCTGAGCGCGGGCTCAGGTGATAGATCTCACCTCTTTGAGCCTCCGGCCGCTCTGCTGGCCAAGAACCCCGACCTTTGGATCCTCCCACCCTTCACCTGGGTGAAGGCCCCAGGGGCATTCGGCCCGGTTTGCCTCAGCGCTGCCTAGTCCAGTCACCCGGTGTTTTGCCCGGCAATTGGGATGCGATATACAGCCAAAGCCGGGAAAGAGGCCCCACACCTATGGGATCGGTCGAGGTCGTATGTGGCGGCCCTTTCCGCTTCGAGGCCCGATTCGTGGCGCAGGTTGATTCCCCGTGGGAATTGTGCCAGCATACTTGCGTCTCGGGGCTAGGCATGGCGGTTGACATGCCCTCTTCTCTGGGTTAGAAACTCGGGGTTCTGCAAGGGCGGCTTCCTTGGGGGGGCTTTGGGGAGATGGGGGAGGATCGAGTCAAGGTGGATGCCATCGTGGTGGGGGCTGGCCCGGCTGGCCTCATGGCCGCCCATCGCCTGGCCAAGGAAGGCCTAGATGTCATCGTGGTGGAGCGAGGGCAGTACGCTGGATCCAAGAACGTCAGCGGGCTCCTCTACTCCACTGTGTTGAGCGATGCCATCCCCGGTTTCGAGGGCAGGGCCCCCCTGGAGCGGCCAGTGACTCGTCGGGTCCTGGGGTTCATAGGGGAAGACCTCTTCGGTGCCTTGGACTTCGGGGCCCAGCAATGGCGCGAGCCACCCCACAACCATAGTTGGGTGGTCTACCGGGCTCAGTTCGACCGCTGGCTTGCTCAGGAGGTGGAAGAGGCCGGGGCGAGCATACTGGATGGCACGGTGGTAGATGACCTCCTCTACGAAGGGGATGGCCCGGCCAGGCGAGTGGTCGGGGTGAGCGTGAGGGGGGACGAACCATTATACAGCGACGTGGTCATAATCGCCGAGGGGGCCTTGGGCATCGTGACCCAGAGGGCCATGGAAAGGCTCGGGATGAGGCGTGGCCATAAGGCGCAGGTCTTCGGCATCGGGGTCAAGGAGGTGTGGGGCCTCCCATCCGTGGTCATCGAGGATCGGTTTCACCTGGGGCCCGGCGAAGGCGCGGCCATGGAATGGGTCGGCAGCCCTTTCCGAGGGCTGGTTGGGGGGGGGTTCCTCTACACAGGAAGGGAGAGCCTCTCCCTGGGATTCATCGTGAAGGTCGATTCCTTGGCCCGAAGCAGGCTCTCTCCGCACGATCTGATGGAAGGTTTCAAGGCCCATCCTGAGATAAGCAAGTACCTTCGTGGGGGGGAACTACTGGAGTACTCGGCGCATATCCTCCCGGAAGGGGGGTACGATGCCGTGCCTGAGCTCTGTCACAATGGACTCCTGGTGGTCGGGGATGCGGCGGGTCTGGTCAATGCCTCTTTGTACCACGAAGGGGCGAACTTGGCCATGGCATCGGGGAGGCTGGCGGCCGAGGCAGTGATCCAGGCGCGGCTGGTGGGGGATTTCAGCAAGGCTGGCCTTTCCCTGTATGAGCGGATGCTCCGAGACAGCTTCGCTTTCGAGGACCTGCGCAACTACAGGAAGATCTCCGAGGCCCAAGAGGCCTACCCGAGGGTCATGGATCTCCTACCGAGGCGTTTTTGCAGGTTGCTCACGGAGTTCTATTCCCAGGCCCAGAGACCCAAGCGATCGATTCAAAAGGAGGCCATTGCCCGCTTCATGGATGGCCTGCCCAAGCTGAGGACCGCGAGGGACCTGTGGCGTTTCAGGCGGATGATAAGATGAGCACAGGAGGGACCGCACCGAGACAGGCCGGAGAAGGGCCGTCCATGGCATTGGAGGAGAAGCTCTATCGTGTCAGGTACGAGGTGGATCAGGATCATCCCCACATTCGGTTGGATGAGACGGTATGCAGGGGATGTCCCGACAGGGTCTGCACCTTCATCTGTCCTGCCCGGGTGTATGTGCCGAGTCCCGAAGACCCGGGGCTCATCAAGGTGAACCATGAGAACTGCCTGGAATGCGGGACGTGCCGGGTGGCCTGTCCTAGGGAGGGGATAGTGTGGGCCTACCCCAACGGGGCGAAGGGGGTCAAGTACCGCTATGGGTGAGCGGTGTGCAAACGAAGATGGGGCTTGCAGCCTCCACGGCCCGTTGTCGGTGGTGACCGAAAGAACCCCCGAGTCGGGCTGGAAGGATCCCCCAGGCCGTGGTGGTGGTGTTTCTCGGAGCGGCTTGCCTGCCTGCCGCGGCCTGCTTGGCGCAGGCAGGGGGAAGACTTGAAGCGAAGAGAAATGCTACAACTCTTCCCGTGGTCGATTGCGACAAGGGAGGCAGACATGGAGAGGCAGGTCGGCTCTCGGCCTGGGGCCCTCGTAAAGCGATGATGGAGGTTCGAGGATGCATGTAGCTGTCTGGGTCAGGGAGATCTCGGATACGCGGGATATAGTAGGGGAGGTCTTGGACCCCAATGGGCAGCCCCGCTGGGGTCAGTGGGAAGGGAGGTTCGATCCCGAGGACCTCAATGCCTTGGAGATGGCCTTGCAGGTCAAGGACGGGTGCGATTCGTGCAAGGTAACGGCCGTCTCTTCGGGTCGTCCGAGGGGGGTGGACGTGCTGAGGGAATGCCTTTACAGGGGGGTGGATGGGGCCGTGAGGGTTGTGCCCCCTAGGGAGCGGCCGGGTGTGATGGTGGAAGCGCGTATGGTGGCGGAGGCGGTCAAGCGACTTGATCCCGTGAAGGTGCTCTTCACAGGGATACAGCTCAACGAGATGGAGAACGCCCAGCGAGGTGCCATGCTGGCCAGGCTCCTCGGCTGGCCATTGGTCTCTTATGTGGAGGCCCTTGAGGGGGTAGGGGAGGGCGCCATGCTTCTCAGACGCGCCATCGAAGGGGGCATCCAGAGGGTCGAGGTGGATTTCCCGGCGGTCCTCTCCGTGGGCGTGGCCCTGCTGAAGGATGACCCGAGGGCCCCCAGGAGCGCCAAGGCCAAGCTCAAGCTCCAACACAAGAAGACGGAGATCCCCCAGTGGACCGCGCAGGACTTGGGCCTGAGCGAGGACTCCCTTTCGGACCCCAGCAATGTGGTTGCCTTCAGGGCCGTGGAGCAAAGGGAGTTTCCTTCCCGCAGGATAGACGGGTACAATGAGTCGGAGCTGAAGCGGATGGTGGAGGAGCTTCGCGCGCAGGGGCTCGTGAGGTGACGGAATGGGTGGGGTCTGGGTATATCTCGAGCGAGACGTCAAGGGGATAACCGAGGCAGGGCTGGTCGTCCTGGCCTCGTGTGCAGGCTTGGCCGAGCGGATGGGAGAACCGCTCGTGTCCGTGTGTGTCGGAGGGAAGAGGGGGATCCTCCAAGGACTCTCGTTGCCCTCGCCGCAGCTCTATCACATCCCTGGGGAGTCCTTGTCCGAGTACAGGGCCGACCTCTTCGGCCCCGTCCTGGAGGGAATCCTGGCGAGACACACGCCTTCCCTGTTGGTCTTCCCCCCCACCACCCAGGGCGAGGATCTGGCGTCATGGCTGGCCGCTGCCTTGGGGGTCGGGGCCCTGGTCGGGGCTTGCGAGGTGAAGAGGGAGGGTGGGCGTCTGATAGCCACCAGGCTGGAGTTCGATGGGAAGGTCGCCGTGGATTACGAGCTCCAAGGATCGCCGGCCATAGTGACCCTGCAGGAGAGGGGCCCTGATTCGACACCTCCCGCTGTTGCCAAGACCGAGGTCGTGGAGGTGGAGGGGGCACCTGCCCAGGAGAGGGCCCGGGTGAGGGTCCTGGAGACCAAGGTAGCGGCCAAGACGGTGGACCTCCGGGAGGCCCGCTTCATAGTGGGAATCGGCGCGGGTGTGGGAGGGGGTGAGGGATTGGAGTGGGCGCGAAGACTCGCGGCCTTGGTGGGGGGCGAATTGGGGGGGACACGAGCCGCGGTGGACGCGGGCTGGGTATCTCACGATAGGCAGATCGGACAGACGGGCGTCAAGGTCAGACCGGAGCTCTACGTGGCTTGCGGGATAAGCGGCGCGGTTCAGCATCGAGTGGGGATCATGGACTCCGGGACCATTGTATCCATCAATATCGACCCTCAGGCCCCCATATTCCGTTTTTCCCATTACTCAGTGGAAGGGGACCTCAAGGCAGTGATTCCGAAACTGATCGAAATCCTTGGGAGGTGAACCGGGTCCATGGCCTATGAGAACTTCTACCTGGACAACGAGGATCTGCGCTTTCAGATGGAGCGAAGGGTCAACTGGAGAGAGGTCCTGGATGCTAGGGGGGACCTGGAATCGGATGGTTGCGCTTACGAGAGCCTGGAGGAGGCGGTGGACACCTTTCGGGACATCCTCATCGACCCCATCGGTTCTCTGGCTGCTCAGCGCATCGCACCCAGGGCCGCTGAGATCGACGCCTCGGGGTGCAAACTCGAAGACGGACGCGTGATACTCCCCAAGGGGATGGAACAAAACCTAAAGGATCTGACCGACGCCGACCTCATGGGGTTCAGCCTGCCCAGGGAATATGGGGGCCTTGGTTTCCCATCGACCCTGTACACCGCAGCCACGGAGATCATCTCCAGGGCAGACGTCTCCCTGATGAACCTCTTCGGGCTTCAGGGGATCGCCGATACCATCGCCCACTTCGCAGATGAGGAGATCAGGAGGAAGTACATCCCGCCATTCTGCCGGGGGGAGACAACCGGGGCCATGGTCCTCACCGAGCCAGATGCGGGGAGCGACCTCATGTCCATTCGGACCCAGGCCTATGAGGATCCCAGTGACAAGAGTTGGAGGATCAGGGGGACAAAACGATTCATCACCAACGGCTGCGGGGACGTCCTCCTTGTCCTGGCGCGGAGCGAGGATCCTCAGAGGTTCGCCGGGGCTCGAGGTTTGAGCCTCTTCGTCGTGGAGAGGGGGGAACGGGTCCAGGTCAGGAGGATCGAGGAGAAGATGGGCATCCATGGTTCCCCCACGTGCGAACTGTATTTCGACGATGCCCCTGCGCTCTTGGTGGGCCGCAGGGGGCGCGGTCTCACTCAGTACGTCAACTGGCTCATGAACGCGGCCAGGTTGGGAGTGGCTGCGCAATGCCTCGGGATCTCGGAGGCGGCCTTTCGCGAGGCCCTTCGTTACTCTCAGGAGAGGGAGCAGTTCGGAGAGAAGATCATCGGGTTCCCCCCGGTGGCGGAGATGCTCGTGGAGATAAAGTGCACCTTGGAGGCCATGCGAAGTCTCGTGTACAGGACCGCCGAGGCAGTGGACATCCAGGAGGGCCTTTCGGCCAGGATGGAAGAAATGGATCGAAAGGAGCCGGGCTACGCGTCCTTCAAGGAGAAGAGGGACCGGTTCGCCCAGCTAGCGGAGCTGCTCACCCCCATCGCCAAGTACTACACCTCCGAGGCGGCCATTCGTCTGACCAGCCTCGCCCTGCAGGTCCATGGGGGCAACGGTTACATGAGGGATTATCCCATAGAGCGCCTCTATCGGGACGCCAGGGTGACGAGCATCTACGAGGGTACGTCTCAGATGCAGGTGGACAGGGCCATGGCCAAGATAATAAGGGGCGCCATGGGCGAGGTCCTGGCAGAGATGGCATCTGCTTCTTCCTCCGATCCGCGGCTGTCCGGGCTCTCCTCCAAGTTGCAAGAATCGCACGCGCTCTTCACCGAGTCGCTGGAGGCCGTGCGCTCGAGGAGGGTCATGGATCCGGCCTCGGGGAGAGAAGAAGCTGACAGCGCGTTCCGTTCCCTCATGGCCAGAAGGATCGTGGAGATGGGGGCCGAGGTCTACATGGGGTACCTCCTCTTGCAAGAGGCGGCCCTCAGCGAACGGAAGATCCATGTGGCCTCTCATTTCATCGGCGAGGCCTTGGCCAAGGCGCGTATGCATGCCTGCGCCATAAAGGAGGGGGGGGACGTCGTTCTTGGCAGATGCAGAGAGGTGATCTTCCCATCATGACCGTAGGACAGATGGACCGAGGCCGCATCTTCGTCATCGGTGATATCCATGGATATCTGAACAAACTCCAGGAACTCCTGCGCAAGATCGATCCCGATCCGCAGCAGGACCAGATCGTCTTCCTGGGGGACTATGTCGATCGTGGGCCCAACTCCAGGGAGGTGGTGGAGCGTGTGCTCCGGATCAAGAGGGAATTCCCTCGTACCGTCTGCCTCATGGGGAACCACGAGCTCATGCTCCTTGACTATCTGACATACAGGAAGGACCCGTGGACCTTCTTCCTCAATGGTGGGGTGGAGACCATCCACTCCTACGAACTCATCGGGGATGACCCGGAATCCCAGATGCCTCACGAGCACATGGCCTTCTTCAACTCCTTGAAGCTCTACTATGAGACGGATGACTATCTGTTCGTTCATGCCGGGATCCGACACGGCATGCCACTCAACCAGCAGACCCTGGACGATCTCCTCTGGATAAGGGGAGATTTCATAGATTGCGAAAAGGATTTCGGAAAACTGGTGATCTTCGGACACACCCCCTTTCCGAGACCGTTGGTGCAACAGAACAAGATAGGGATAGACACCGGGGCTGGCTACGGCGGGAGGCTCACCTGCCTGGAGTTACCTACTCGTGTCTTCTACTCGGCCTACGGCGTGGAGTCATGAGCCACCGCAAGAAGACCCTGGAGG
>CAZOXN010000068.1:0-9099 GCA_964583655.1 uncultured Desulfarculaceae bacterium
TCCCGAGGCAGGTCCCGTATCATCTTGCCATGGGGTTGATCCTGACGGGCCGCCGCATATCCGCCCAGGAGGCCTATCGCATGGGGGTAGTCAACGAGGTGGTCCCCTCTTCACAACTGATGGAAGCGGCGAGGCGTTGGGCCGCGGAGATCCTGGAGTGCGCCCCCTTGGCAGTGCTGGCCGCCAAAGAGGCGGTGACCCTCGGCATGGGCCTCCCCCTGGGAGAGGCCATCTCCAAGGTCTTCCCAGGCATCGTTGCCATGGTGGAATCCGAGGATTTCAAGGAGGGGCCTCTGGCCTTCTCCCAGAAACGAAGGCCCCAATGGAAGGGACGATGATCTGACGACGGCCCCGCCCTGGGCCCAATACCGTTCATCCCCGCCAACCCCTGGACAAGAGGAGGTATGAGGGATCTTTGGACCACGGAAGCGCCTAGGCACGGGCCTGTCTCCTCTTCCTGCCCGATCCATCCTTCCGGGTGTCCTCCAACAGCCTCTTCCCGATGGGGCAATTCCCGCACAGGGAGAGTCCCTTCTTCAAGGCGAAATGAAACGGATCCTCCTGGGAGATCTCCTCGAAGACTTGGTCCAAGGCCGCGCGATGCCGCTTCAGGCATGCCTTCTTGGAGATCATGAGAAGGCCCGGCTGATTGGGGCACAAGATCAAGTCTCCCTGGTGTTCCTGTATCCACCTATCCACTTCTCGTTCGTGGGCAGAACGCATCCTCACTTTCCTCCTGCCTCGCCCTGATCTCCTCTATCAGTCTAATCATCCCCACTCGTTCGTCCAGTGGAGGGGCCCGCAGCCAGGACCCGCCCCTTCCGAACCTCCGCCAATATCTTATCGGTCATGAGCTCGGCCAACACGAGGAGGGAGTCGGCATCCAGGTGCTCGGCCACGGTCTCGTCCATGAGGAGTCTCGCCCTGGGGGGAAAATCCTGATCCCCTTCCCACACGAGGAGCAGGAGCGGGACCTTGGGGAGGCCTTGGAAGCGACACGCCAGGTCCGCGTTTCCGGCCTCGATCCGGGTCCCACCGGCCCTGAGACATGCCTCGCCCAGGGCCTCGAGACCATGGTCTTTGCAGGCAGCAATGACCTTTGCCTCGCATATGGCTTGGAGTTCAGGCCCTTTGGAGAGGGCCCCGGGGAGGCTCTCTATCGGCACCCATCGACCAGTGGGCATGGGACCTCCTCCCCGCACCAAGTAGTTGTACAAGAGGATCCGCACGTAAGGCGTGGCGGGCTCGGCCCCCAGGACCCCGCCCGATCTATGGACGGTGTACTGCTCGCCAAGGAGCGGTATGGTCACCATATCCTCTCCCCCTCGCATGCCGTATTCCCCCCCTGTCCCCGACGCAGCCCGGCGCATGTCGACTGAAAAGAGCCTCCGGGCTATCTCGTCAGCGATATCGGCCTTCTCAGCGCGCAGATAGACCCCACGCTCCTGCTGCTCAGCGATCCTCGCACCCATCTCTTCCCTCACCTGCTGAGGGAGATAGGGACACCCCGAGATCTCTCCTCGGTCAACGATGACGTTCACCGCGAAGGCGAGACAGGTGGGAAAGCCGCACTCCTTGCAGTTAGTCCTCGGCGTGACCTTGAACAAGTCTACCGGGCTGATCTCTTTTCGCCTCTTCTCCATCCTCCTGCCCTCCACCGAACCGATCCACTGAACGAGCTACACAGCCAGGGGGATTGCCCCACTCACCCATCCTAAGACGCGCACTTCCCCTCGCGTGCAACCTTTAGACGAAGCAAAGCGCAAAAGGTTTCACAAGGAGTCGGTTCAACAGATGGTGAGTTGCGCCACGTAAGGATAATGATCCGAGGCAAACGGCTCGCCTGCAGCCCCGCGCAAGACCCTGGCCTCCTCCACCCTGATCCCCGGGGTGGTCAGTATCCAGTCTATTCGCCCTCCAGCCGGCCTTCCGGTGAAGTGGTGTGCGGTGGACGGGCCCGCCGCCTTGGACCCCTTGAACGCCCGCCAGGTGTCCACAAGTGGGGGCTGGCCCGAGGTCAAGACACGATAGAGCTGGGAGTCTGGCACGTCGTTGAAATCCCCCGCCAGGATTATGGGAAGCTTCTTGCGCCTTGCCCACCCCAAGATGAGCTTGGCCCCTTCCAGCCTGGCCCACTCCGATACGTGATCCAAGTGGGTGTTGCAAAACCAGACGGACCTGCGGGCGGATCTGTGCTGGAAGCAGCCATAGGTGAACAGCCTCGGGAACGCGGCCCCCCAGCTCTTGGTGCGACTCACATGGGGGGTCTGGGAGAGCCAGAACTCCCCTGCTCCCTTGAGGGCCAAGGAGTGCACGCGGAAGAATATCGTAGGGTACTGGGCAAAACCATCTTCCTCCCGCGTCCTCCCGTGAAGGGATGGCCTGTATCCATTCAGTTTCTCGGAAAGATACGCAAGTTGCGATGGCATCCCCTCCTGGGTAGCCAGGAGGTCTGGCCCTTCGGACAGGACTATCTCGACCACCCTTTCCCTACGAAACTGCCACCTATGGAGACCGTCCTGAGGGTTGTCGAATCGCAGGTTGAAGGTCATCACCTTCAGGACGAACGCCTCAGACGCCTTCAGGTCCAAATGTCGAGCCTCTTGATCATCTCATCAGCGAAGGCCATGACGAACTCCTTCTGGGGCGCCTCCGCATATCTCGAGCAGCGGCACCTGTGATTCACCCTGCTCCTGACGAGGAGCTCGAATCTCACGAAGTCGTGACCGAGCTCTATGGCCGTGCAGTACGGCTGGCACTGCACGTGCTCCCCATGGATGCCCGTCAAGAGCTGCTCGGGGAGCAGGAGCCAGTACAGGTCCTCGATGGGGGAGCGCTCCGCATGGTCATCCAGGTACTCCCTCACCTTTCGCATATCCCCCTCGGATATCTCATCGATCGTATAAGACCGCACGATTCCCCCCGATACCCATGGATCAATGTGCACCAGCGGCGTTCCAGCGTCAAGGGCCCTGGCTCACTGCCCAGGAGGCCTTGGTCCATCGAGGCAAAAACCGCAATCCGCCCCGTCTACGTCGATCTCCACGGGATCCGTCAAAGAACCATCCCCGGCCCCTTGACGCTCCGCCACCGATCCACCCTCCTTGAATCCATGAACCATGCTGATGTATCCTCGGCCGTGTCGATGGCGCAGACCGATCCCTCGCTTCATGTTGCAGGCGAGGGGCCCAGTTTCCAAGGGGGAGGCACCATGGAGATATGGACCACTTTGAGCCGTGCCGTTCAGCTCTATCCTCATAAGATCGGCCTGATAGACGGTGGATCGGTCTTCACATATGGAGAGGTCGGACAAAGGGCATGCGCCCTGGCCAATTATCTCCGCTTCCGAGGAGTGAGGCCTGGAGATCGCGTATCCATCCTTCATGTAAACTCCCATGAGTTCCTCGAGATGTACTATGCAACAGCGGGAATCGGGGCCATCCTGGTCCCGCTGAACACCCGTCTCTCTCCTCGGGAGATCGCTTATATCCTGACGGACTCGGGATCCAAGACCTTGGCAGCTGGGTCCGGTTTCGCGCCGCTGGTGGAGGCTGCCCTGAAGGAGACGACCCCTGTGGAGAGGGTCCTCTGGATCGGGGAGGGGCCCCCTCTATCCATCGCCATTGCCGGGGATCAGTACGAGGCCTCTCTGCCTCGTCACGGGGGAGAATTCATCCATGAGCCCGTGGCCGGGGATCAGGTGGCGCACCTCTATTACACCAGCGGCACCACTGGGCGGCCCAAGGGGGTCATGCTCACCCATGACAACGTCTGCGTCCACGCCCTGGGGGCAGTGGCGGAGCTGCACCTGAGAGACAGCGATGTCTGGGCCCATGTGGCCCCCATGTTCCACCTGGCAGATGCATGGGCCACCTTCGCCATCACATGGGTCGGGGGGAGGCACGTCATGATACCTCAGTTCCAGGTGGAGGCGGTCCTCGCGGCCATCGAGGGACAGAAGGTGACTTTGAGCAACTTGGTCCCCACCATGCTCAATATGATGGTCAACCACCCTAGGGTCTCGGCCTACGACTACTCCAGTCTAAGGGTCCTCCTGAGCGGGGGGGCTCCCATCGCCCCAGAACTGGTCCGCAGGATCGTGGAGATCTTCGGATGCGACTATGTCCAGACCTATGGTATGACCGAGACGAGCCCCTACTTGACTTTGAGTGCGCTCAAGGAGCACCTCCGGCACCTCCCGCCCGAGACGCAGCTCGCGTACAAGGCCAAGACCGGGAGGCCCTTCATCGCAGTGGACCTTCGTGTGGTGAACGAGGAAGGGGTGCAGGTTCGACAGGATGAAAGGGAGGTGGGCGAGATCTGCGTCCGAGGTGACACGGTGACCCCAGGGTACTGGAATCTCCCGGAGGAGACCGAAAAGGCCTTTCACCAAGGGTGGTTGCGCACCGGGGACCTGGCCGTCGTTGACGCAGAGGGGTACGTGAACATCGTGGACCGCAAGAAGGACATGATCATCACTGGCGGAGAAAACGTCTATTCCATCGAGGTGGAGAACGTCCTCTACTCTCACCCCAAGGTCATGGAGGCTGCTGTCTTCGGTGTCCCGGACGAGAAATGGGGGGAGGCCGTGAAGGCGGCTGTTGTCCTGAGACCAGGGGAAACGGCGACCCAGGAGGAGATCATCGACTTCTGTAAAGGGCATCTCGCCTCGTACAAGGCCCCCAAGTCCATCGAATTCTTGGAAGAACTCCCCAAGACAGGGTCTGGCAAGATAGCCAAGAGGCTCCTGCGGGATCGTTCGCCAACCTCGCGCCTCACCGGAAGCCGATGATCGTCGTAACCCCTGATCCCCCTGGGCGGCCCCCTGTCCGGGTCTCAGGCCCGCCGGGGCCCATTGCCCGGGGGCCCCATGGAGCCCGTAATATCACAGGACTTCGTACCTAGGCCATGGATGGGCATTGATCCCAAGGTGGCGTGCGTGTAAAATGGGCGTTCCCGGCTCCCTGTGGGACGCCGAGAATGGACGTTGGGGGGTGCCTTGAAGGCTAGCCTCTTTATCCCGTGTCTAGTGGAACAGTTCCATCCCGAGGTGGGAGAGGCCACGGCCGAAGTGCTCAGGCGTTTGGGCGTGGAGCTTGTGTATCCACAGGGGCAGACCTGCTGTGGCCAGCCCTCGTACAAGGTGGGTGTGCGAAGACAGGCGCTTCGCCTGGCCCGTCGCTTCATCCAGCTCTTCGAGGGATCAGAGGCCATAGTGGCCCCATCGGGCTCGTGTGTCAGTATGGTCAGGAACTACTACCCGGAGCTGTTCAGGGACGAGCCTCGATGGCACGACCGGTCCGTGGAGCTCGGCAGCCGGGTCTATGAGTTCACGGAGTTCATCGTGAAGGTCCTGAGGGTGCACGATGTCGGGGCCACCTGGGCGGGGAAGGCGGTCTACCACGACTCCTGCCAGGTCTCCAGGGCCTTGGGGATCCGCGAGGAGCCGCGCACGCTCCTTTCCCACGTGGCCGGCCTGGAACTCCTGGAGATGGACCAGGCGGATGTATGCTGCGGGTTTGGCGGCTCTTTCAGCCTCCAGTTCCCCCACATATCCGAGGCCTTGGTCAGGGAGAAGGTCGGCCAGGTCTTGGCCACAGGGGCCGAGTTCCTGATCAGCGCCGAGATCAGCTGTCTGATGAACATAGGAGGATATCTCCAAGAGCAGGGGCATCCGGTTCGAGCGCTTCACATCGCAGAAGTCCTGGCCCAAGAGGCTCGAGACATCCATACCCGCCCGGGAGGCCAGGCATGAAGATCCAGACTCAGCATTTCCGGACCATGTCGGGAAGGGCCCTCCTCGACGAGCAGCTACAGACCAACCTCGCCCGCCTCGGGGTCCGCTTCAAGGGCCTGCGTGATCTGGCCTTCGCCCAGCTCGAGGATCCCGAAGGGTTGCGCGAGCAGGCAAGGACGGTGAAAGAACGCTCCATGGCCAACCTCCCTCAGCTCTTGGAGACCCTCGAGAGACGAGTCCAGGAGGCTGGAGGTGTGGTCCACTGGGCCCGAACCGCCGAGGAGGCCAGGACTATCATCGGGGGAGTGGTCAGGGACAGCTCGGTCCGGAGCGTTGTCAAGGGCAAGTCCATGGTCACCGAGGAGATCGGCCTCAACGAGTATCTCACCGCGCTCGGCGTGGATGTCTGGGAGACGGACCTCGGCGAATTCATCATCCAGCTGGCAGGGGAGCCTCCTTCCCATATCATCGCCCCGGCCATCCATAAGAGCAAGGAGGAGATCGCACGACTCTTCTCTTCCAAACTGGGCGTCTCGAAGGCGGACTCGCCCGAACAACTCACTGAGATCGCCCGAGAGACGTTGAGGCAGCGGTTCCTGGGCGCAGACATGGGGATCACCGGGGCCAATATGGCGGTGGCCGAGACCGGCTCCATAGTCCTATTGGAAAACGAGGGGAACATCAGGCTCTCCACCACAGTTCCTCGCATCCACGTGGTGCTCATGGGGATCGAGAAGGTGATCCCGACCTTGGAGGATATGGCGATCCTTCTCGCTGTCCTGCCGAGGAGCGCCACGGGCCAGAAGCTCTCCTCGTATACCTCGATAATCACCGGGCCCCGCCGAGAGGGAGAGGCAGATGGACCCGAGGAGTTCCACCTCGTGATCCTGGACAACGGCCGGAGCCGCATACTGGCCGACCCCGACAGGAGGCAGACCCTCCACTGCATCCGCTGCGGGGCCTGTCTCAACGTCTGCCCTGTGTACAGGAAGGTCGGGGGGCACAGCTACGGCTGGGCATACTCGGGCCCCATCGGATCCGTGCTCACACCGCAGCTCGTCCCAGCCAAGATGGCCTGGATGCTCCCGTTCGCCACGACCCTGTGCGGGGCATGCGCTGAGGTGTGCCCTGTGAAGATCGATTTGCCCAAGCTCCTCCTCACCATGCGATGGAAGCTGATGGAAGACCCTAATTGGGATGGGGCGGTGCCATTCCAGGAGAAGGCCCCTTTCTCCCTGTTCGGATGGCTAGCCTCGCACCCCGGGCTTTACTCCTTGGCCTCTTCGGTCATGCGGATGGTGCAGCGGGCCATCGCCCCTGATGGCAAATGGAGGGTGCTCCCACCCCCATTGTCGGGGTGGGCCAGGACAAGGCGGATCCCGGGATTCGCCACCCCTTTCTCCAAGCGCTGGCCCAAGTTGGACCGGGGGACTTCCTCCCAATCGTGAGACGCGCGAGCGGCCGAGGTGGAAGGATGCCTCGGTTGGCGTCCCTGGGAGAAACACAAACGCGGGTAGGAGGATCATGAGCCAGAGGGAAAGAGACCGAATCCTCACATCGCTGGAGCTGGCCCTGGGTTTTCCTGCCAGAGACCCGGCTCTCACTGCCCCTGAAGGCCGTATCTCGCAACCTGGATTCGAGCCACTTAAACGGCCCTGGGATCGGTTCCGAAAGGAGTTGGAAGGCGTCTCCGGGCGATTTCACCTGGCCGAGGACGTGGATGGTGCCAGGGAGATCGTCCGTGCCATCCTCGAGGAGCACTCCGTTCGATCGGCGATGCGCTGGGAGCACCAAACGCTCGAGTCATTGAGGCTGGATGAGCTGCTGGATGATGCTGGCGTGGAGATCTTGTCATCAAGGGCAGACTCGGCCTTCTTCGAGCGGGCAGCAAGGGCCGACATGGGAATCAGCGCCGCCCATGCGCTCCTGGTCGAGTCAGGCACGATAGTCGTGAAGGCAGGTGCCGGTCAGGCACGCTCCGTCTCCCTCCTCCCCCCTGTCCATCTCGCCTTGGTCAAACCCGAGCAAAGGATGGAATCCGTCCTGGATCTCCCCCCTCTCCTGAGGGGGCTTGGAGATCACAACGGCAGACTCCCCAGTGCCTTCCATCTCATCACCGGACCGAGCCGCACTGCAGACATAGAGATCACCATTGTGCTGGGCGTTCATGGGCCCAGGGTGCTGCATGTCTTGGCCTTGGATCCCTCTTGAGCGCGGGGGACTCAGATCCTGTGATTCTTGCGCAACGAGTAGGGCCTCGCTCATCACGAGGTAGCAATAGGTGGAAGGATTGATCCTCATAATCGGTCTTGCCGCTGGGCTGTACATGGCCTGGAACATAGGGGCCAATGACGTGGCCAACGGCATGGCCTCTCCCGTAGGCGCCAAGGCCATCACCCTGAAACAGGCGGTTTGCATCGGGGCCATCCTGGACTTCGTCGGGGCCACCCTCATCGGATCGCATGTCTCGGATACGATCCGAAAGGGGATAGTGGATCCCGCCTCTATCAGCGACCCGAGGGTCTTTTCCCTGGGGCTCCTTTCGGCGATACTGGCCGCCTCCCTTTGGGTCTTTCTCTCCACGTGGCGGCAGATCCCGGTGTCCACCACCCACGCCATAGTGGGGGCCATGGTGGGGTTCGGGATCATGGCTGGAGGGGTATGGGTCATACGGTGGGGGAGACTTTTGGGGATAATCCTCTCCTGGGTCATCTCCCCCGTGTTCGCCTTTCTCCTCGGCTTTCTCGTGTTCCAGACGATCCGGAGCCGGATCCTGAGCCGAAAAGACATACTCGGCAGAGCCTTGAGGTGGAGCCCCGTCTTCGGAGGGCTCACCTTCACCATCATCTTGCTCTCACTGTTTCTGGAGACGCCATTGGGGTCCCGTTTAGGTCTAAGTACGACCCAGAGGGTGGCGCTATCCCTGCTCTCGGCCGGGATCCTCACGGCCACGGGCTACGTGTGGCTGCGCAGGATCATCGCTCGGCACAAGGAATCCGGCGTGGAAGAGGTGTTCAGGAGGCTTCAGGTCCTCACGGCCTGTTACGTGGCCTTGGCCCACGGGGCGAACGATGTGGCCAACGCCGTAGGCCCCCTAGCCGGGATCTACATAATTTACGTCACCCACGCCGTGAGCCCTCAGGTCCCGGTCCCCATGTTCCTCCTGGCCTTGGGCGGGGCGGGGATAGCGTTGGGGGCCGTCACCTGGGGTTACAGGGTGATCGAGACCCTCGGGCACAAGATCACCGAACTCACCAACACACGCGGTTTCTCCGTGGACTTCGGTGTGGCCACCTCGGTCCTCCTGGCCTCCAAGCTGGGGCTGCCCGTCTCCACGACCCATGCAGCGGTGGGGGCGGTGG
>CAZOXN010000069.1:0-9018 GCA_964583655.1 uncultured Desulfarculaceae bacterium
TCACGTCGAGGATCATCCACTCCGGTCTGTTTCCAGAAAAGCGGAATCCCTCCACTACCTTCAACTGTTTGGCGATCTTCTTCCGTTTGGCCTCTGAGGTGGTGGCCTTCATCTCCTCCCGGAGCCGCTCTGCCTCCGTGGCCAGATCCATGCCCTTCAGGAGATCCCTTATGGTCTCGGCGCCCATCCCTGCCTTGAAGCTCCCTTCGCCGAACTCCTGGATCTTGCGCCGATACCTCTCTTCCGAGAGTATCTCCCTCTCTTGCAGGTCAGTGTCCCCTGGGTCGGTGACGATGTAGTTCTCAAAATAGAGGACCCGCTCCAAGTCCTTCAAGGTGATCCCCAGCAGCGTGCCGATACGACTCGGGAGGCTCTTGAGAAACCATATGTGGGCCACCGGAGAGGCCAGCTCGATGTGACCCAGCCTTTCCCTCCTGACTCGGGAGTGAATCACCTCCACGCCGCACTTCTCGCACACCACCCCCCGGTGCTTCATCCTGCGATACTTCCCGCAATTGCACTCGTAATCCTTGATGGGACCGAAGATCTTCGCGCAGAAGAGCCCGTCCCTCTCTGGTTTGAAGGTCCGGTAGTTGATGGTCTCCGGCTTTTTCACCTCGCCGTGGGACCAGGAGCGTATCTTCTCAGGCGAGGCCAGGGAGATGCGAATGGCGTTGAAGCTGAGCGGATCCTTAGGCTTCTCGAACAGGCTGAAGAGATCTTCCAAAGGAGCCCTCCTGTCAGGAAAGCTGCGGCATTCGTGATGCCAGTCTAGAAAAAGGGGGCGATGGGGCACGCCCTCCTAACATCTTGCATCCCACACCCTTCATCATGCATCTTGTATCTTGCATCTCTCATCATCCACCCACTATCCCATCTCCTCCAGCAACTCCACATCCAGACCTAGGCTCTGGAGTTCCCTTATCAAGACATTGAAGGACTCCGGGAGTCCCGGTTCCAGACGATGATCCCCCTTCACGATGGACTCATACATCCTGTTGCGGCCCGCGATGTCATCGGACTTCACCGTGAGGAACTCCTGAAGGGTGTAGGCAGCCCCGTAGGCCTCCATGGCCCAAACCTCCATCTCTCCGAGGCGCTGGCCGCCGAACTGGGCCTTGCCTCCCAGGGGTTGCTGTGTCACCAACGAGTAAGGTCCGATGGATCGGGCATGGATCTTGTCGTCCACCAGGTGATGGAGTTTCATCATGTACATGGTCCCCACTGTTATGGGCCGGTGAAAAGGCTCCCCAGTGCGGCCATCATAGAGGATCTCCTGGCCAGTGACCGGGAGCCCCGCCGCCTTGAGGGCCTCTCGGATCTCAGGCTCCGTCGCCCCGTCGAACACTGGAGTCGCCATGGGAACCCCATTGGCGAGCTTGCGGGCAAGCTCCCTCAGCTCTTCCTCTGGGAGCTTCTTCAGGAAACGATCGAAGGTGGGCGATGAATAGACCTTGGAGATGTACTTGCGCAAGGCCTCTGGGCCTGAAGAGACCTCCAGGAGTTTCCCGATCTTCTCCCCCAGCCCCTTGGCCGCCCAGCCCAGGTGGGTCTCCAGGACCTGTCCCACGTTCATCCTGGACGGGACTCCCAGCGGATTTAGCACGATGTCCACCGGGGTCCCGTCCGCGAAGTAGGGCATGTCCTCCTCGGGCAGGACCCGGGAGATGACCCCCTTATTGCCATGGCGTCCTGCCATCTTGTCCCCTACCGATAGCTTCCGCTTGATGGCCACATAGACCTTGACCATCTTTATCACGCCTGGCGGGAGCTCATCCCCCCGCTTGAGCTTGAGCATCTTGTCCTCGAAGGCCACCTTGATGAGATCCACCTGCTCCTGGAAGTGCTGGTAAAGGTCCCGGACCTCCCTTTGGACCGCTGGGTCCCCCTCGACCCACAGCTCCATCCACCGATGCATGGGGAGGCGATCCAGTATCGTCTTGGTGATCTTCTGTCCCTTGGAGGCGAGGATCTCGTCGTTGAAGTGGTCGCGGATATCCACCGACAAGACCTTGCCCACCAGGATCTGCCGCATGCGGTCCTTGACGCTGTTCTGGATGATACGGATCTCATCGTCCTGGTCTTTGACCAGCCTGGCGATCTCCTCGTCCTCGATCTCCTTGGAGCGGCCATCCTTGTCCACCCCTTTTCTGGAAAAGATCCTGACATTGATGACCGTCCCCTCGACCCCGGGTGGAACCCGCAACGAGGTATCACGGATCTCCCCTGCCTTCTCCCCGAAGATGGCCCTGAGGAGCTTCTCTTCCGGCGACAGTTGCGTCTCCCCCTTTGGGGTCACCTTCCCCACCAGGATATCCTGTGGTTTCACCTCGACCCCAATGGCGACGACACCGCTTTCATCCAGATTGCGCAGATTCTCGTCTCCTATGTTGGGGATATCCCGCGTGATCTCCTCCTTGCCCAGCTTTGTGTCCCTGGCCATCACCTCGAACTCCTCGATATGGATCGAGGTGAAGATGTCCTCCTTGACCACCTTCTCGCTGACGAGGATGGAGTCCTCGAAGTTGTACCCCCCCCAAGGCATGAAGGCCACCGTCACGTTCCGCCCCAAGGCCAACTCCCCCTGGTGGGTGGCAGGCCCGTCAGCGATTATCTGGCCAGCATCCACCCGCTGACCCATGTGAACGATGGGCTTCTGATTGATACAGGTGTTTTGGTTGGAGCGCTGGTACTTGATGAGATTGTAGATATCGATCCCGGTGTCCTGCCCTGCATGGGAGACCCCATCGGCTCGGATCACTATTCGAGAGGCATCCACGCTCTCCACTACCCCGGCCCGGCGGGCCACGACAGCGGCGCCCGAATCCCTGGCTACCGCGTGTTCCATCCCGGTGCCCACCAATGGCGTCTCGGTGACCATGAGCGGCACGGCCTGCCTCTGCATGTTAGAGCCCATCAAGGCGCGGTTGGCATCGTCGTTTTCCAGAAAAGGGATCAGGGAGGCCGCCACGCTTACCAATTGGTTGGGCGATACATCCATCCGATCCACCTCTTCGGCCCGCTTCAGGGCGAACTCACCCCCGCGGTGACGAACCGAGACCAGGTCGTTCCTGAAGCGACCCTTATCGTCCAAAGGCGCGTTTGCCTGAGCTATGATATGCCCTTCTTCGTCCAGGGCAGTCAGGTACTCGATGTCGCGGCTCACCTTCCTGCCAGAAACCTTACGATAGGGCGTCTCAATGAATCCCATCTCGTTGACCCTGGCATAGGTGCTCAGAGATACTATGAGACCGATGTTGGGCCCCTCCGGGGTCTCTATGGGACAGATCCGCCCGTAATGGGTCGGATGGACGTCTCGCACCTCGAACCCAGCCCTGTCCCTCGTGAGCCCTCCCGGGCCCAAGGCGCTGAGCCTCCTCTTGTGCGTGATCTCGGAAAGCGGGTTTGTCTGGTCCATGAACTGGCTCAGTTGACTGCTCCCGAAGAACTCCTTGACCACCGCCGATACCGGCTTGGCATTGATGAGGTCGTGAGGCATCAGGGTCTCGACCTCCTGGAGGCTCATCCTCTCCTTGATCGCCCTCTCCATCCTCACCAGGCCGATCCTGTATTGGTTCTCGATGAGTTCCCCGACCGCCTTGACCCTCCGGTTCCCAAGGTGGTCGATATCGTCTATCTGTCCTTCCCCGGCCCGAAGCCTCAAAAGGTACTGGACAGCCGTCATGATGTCTTCCTTGCGAAGGGTGACGTGCTCCAGCGGGGCATCCTCCATCGAGACGCCGAGCTTTCTGTTGAGTTTCCATCGCCCCACGGCGGACAGGTCGTAGTATCTGGCATTGAAGAACAAGTTATGGAAGAACTCCCGAGCCGTCTCTTCGGTGGGTGGGTTACCAGGGCGCAAACGCTTGTAGATCTCTAGGACGGCCTCCTTCTCGCTTTCCACTTTGTCGAGGAGCAAAGTGTCACTGATGGTTCGGAGAAACCGGCGCTCGTCGATGAAGAGCACCTCCACCTCGCGAATCCCCCTCTCCACCAGTCGAGCCCACCGCTCGGGCGTCAGGTTCTCGTTGCAGTCCACCAGGACCTCGCCCGTGTCTGGGTCGATGACTGGCCTGGCAACGACCTTGTTCGACAAGTCGTCCTGATGCATGGGGACGCGATCGATACCACTGCCTTGCAAGGCCTTGATGTGCTTTCTCCTCACCAATGCGCCTCTCTTGACCAGTGGCTCCTCAGAATCCGACAGGAAGATGGTCTCCGAGGCCTTGCTGCCGATGAGCATATCCAGGGGAAGCCTTCTGAAGAGTCTTCCGCCTTCGGCGATGATCGTCTCCGTGGGGTAGAAATAACGAAGCAACTCCTCAACGCTGTAGCCGAGCGCCTTCAGGAGCACAGTTACCGGGAACTTCCTCCTCTTGTCTATCCTCACGTACAGGATGTCCTTGGCATCGAACTCCATGTCTAGCCATGAGCCCCGCATGGGAATGATCCTTGCGGAGTAAAGGAGTATGCCGCTGGCATGGGTCTTGCCCTTGTCATGCTCGAAGAAGATCCCAGGGGAACGATGGAGCTGGCTCACCACCACCCGCTCGGTGCCATTGATGATGAACGTGCCCTTGTCCGTCATCAATGGGATCTCGCCGAAATAGACCTCCTGCTCCTTGACGTCACGGATCGCCTGACGGCGCTTGCCTCTGTCCAGGTCCCACACGATGAGACGCACCGTTATCTTCACGGGCACGGCGTAAGTCATCCCGCGCTGAAGGCACTCCTCCACATCGTACTTGGGGTCACCCAAGGAGTAGTTGACGAACTCCAGGGACGCGGTCTCGTTGAAATCCTGTATGGGGAAGACGCTCTTGAATACCCCTTGCAGGCCCACGTCCTCTCTTTCCTCAGGAGGGACTTCCGCCTGAAGAAAACGCTGGAAGGACTTGCGCTGTATATCTATGAGGTTTGGAAGATCGACGATCTTCTCGATCTTCGAGAAACTCTTTCTACGCAGTCCTAGTTGGACTTCCTCGGTTGTCATGAATCGCTACCCCCATTCATGGCGCGCCCTTCGGTCCATCGTGAGAACCCACACGATGGAACCGCCAGGCTAGGCCCAGGCTGCAGCCAGCGCCAAGATCCCAAGGCGGTGCATCTCCGGGGCAGAAGGTCATCGTTCACTTGATCTCCACTGTCCCGCCCGCTTCCTCGAGCTGCTTCTTGGCCTCCTCGGCCTCTTTCTTGGAGATCCCTTCCTTGACTGGCTTCGGAACTCCCTCCACCAGGTCCTTGGCCTCCTTGAGGCCCAGACCAGTCAGGGCCCGCACCACCTTGATCACCTGGATCTTCTTGTCCCCGTATCCCGTAAGGATCACGTCGAACTCGGTCTTCTCTTCCTCGACGGGCTGCGGGGCCGCCGCGGCCGGGCCTGCTGCAGCCACGGCCACAGGGGCCGCCGCTGTGACGCCGAAGATGGCCTCGAGCTCCTTCACGATCTCGGCCAACTCCAGGGCCGTGGCGTTCTTCACGAATTCGATGAAATCATCCTTGCTGATCTGTCCCATAATCTTACCCCTCCTGTTGTGTCCGTTCATTTCGAGGTTGAACTTGCGAGTCCGGGACCCCTGACGAGATACGCCTCTGGGGCCTGGCTCATGGACGACCTCCTGATGCGAGCCAGGCGGCTCCTGAGGCTATTCCCGAGGGCAGCACCGGACCCATCTTGCGACTCGACGCAGCCCCACAGGCCGTGCCGAGGCCCCACCACCGCCCAGGGGACGACCCCCTGGCGACGCCAGTGATCGCTTTGGCCTGGCCACTACCTCTCAAGGGGCTCCTCCATGACCCATTAATCCCCCTGGAAGCCCTTCGATCCATCATGGCGCCTCGTCGGCCTGCCCCTTTTGATTCTGGATGGCGGCAAGCGTTCTGACCAGACTGCCTGGGATGTCCTTGAGGGCGTTCATCAACCGAACCAAAGGGGAGTTCAGGAGGTACAGCAACTTCCCCACCAACTCCTCACGGCTCGGAAGGGTGGCCGACCGCTCGACGCTCTTGGCGTCCAGGACCCTCCCCCTGACCAACCCCGCGTGGATCTCCAGCTTCGGGTGCTCCTTCATGAAACCGGTGAGAATCTTCGCCAAGTCGACTATGTCCCCCCTGGTTGTAGCAACGGCCAATGGGCCTTCAACCAGGCCTCTCAGCTGGGCCATGCCTCCACCTTCCATGGCGCGTCTCAACAAGGTATTCTTCACCACTCGATAATCCACCGAGGCCTTCCTCAGTTCGTTGCGCAACTGATTCATCTCCATCACATTGAGGCCAGAAAACCGAGTGAAGACAGCCACGTCGGATTCGCCGAACCTCTGCCTCAACTCGTCCACCACTCGTTGCTTGTCTTGCCTCTTCACCTGATCTCTCCTCTGCCCCTTCCCCTGCTGCGTTATCGCTGGGGAGCCATCACCCCAGCGCTCTCCCCATGAACCATCCGGCCGAGGCCCTCCCTTTGGGACCCATCTTGGCCCCAGATCCCACCTCAGCGCCACCGTCCAGCCCAATGCCTTTCATCCCCAGGTGGGGCATGCCTGCCCCTGCCCAAGCCGTCAGCACCAACTCGATGTCCCAACGCGCTGGGAAGGGTTCGTGATAGAGGTCACCTCATCATGTTCCGGACGTGGGCTGGATCGACCTTGACCCCTGGCCCCATGGTGCTTGAGAGGGCAATGCCCCTCAGGTATATACCCTTGCTACTGGCGGGCTTGAGCCGCACCACCGCCTCGAGCAACGCCTTGACATTCTCCAGGAGTTTGTCCCTTCCGAAGGAAACCTTCCCCACGGGGGCATGAAGCACACCAGCCTTGTCCACCTTGAAGTCCACCTTGCCGGCCTTGACCTCCTTGACCGCCCTGGCCACGTCAAAGGTCACAGTGCCCACCTTGGGATTCGGCATCAGCCCCCTCGGCCCCAAGATGCGTCCCAACTTACCGACCACCCCCATGAGGTCAGGGGTCGCGATGGCCTTGTCGAACTCCAACCATCCCTCCTTCTGTATCCGCTCGGCCAGTTCCTCTGCCCCCACGTGATCGGCACCAGCCTCCAAGGCCTCTTTTTCCTTCTCGCCCCTGGCGAATACCAGGACCCTGACCTGCTTGCCCCGTCCATGTGGAAGGACAACAGCTCCCCTGACCATCTGATCCGCATGCCTGGGGTCCACTCCCAACCGCAAAGCGACATCGACCGTCTCGTCGAACTTGGCGTAAGATCCGCCAATGACAAGTTCTACGGCCTCCTCCAGTGTGTAGCGTGTCGCCCCGTCGATCTTCTCCCTGGCCGCCCGATAGTTCTTTCCCCTCTTGCCCATACCAGATCTCCATACCTATGATCAGGCCGAGGTCTTGGCAAACAAGGCTCCCCTCGCCCCGGACTTGGCCCTCTCAGTGGATCGTGGATCCTGGTTCATGCGTCTTCCACGATCTCGATCCCCATGCTTCGAGCAGTACCCGTGATAGTCACCACGGCCTTCTCCAGGTCGTCGGTATTCAGGTCCCTGAGCTTCGTCTCCGCGATCTCTCGAATCTGAGATCGAGTGACCCGGCCGACCTTTTCCCGGTTCGGTTGGCCGCTACCCTTGGCGATCTGGGCGGCCTTCTTCAGCAGCACCGAGGCCGGGGGGGTCTTCGTGACGAAGCTGAAGGAGCGGTCAGCGTAAACCGTCACCACCGCTGGGATGATCATCCCCTCTTGACCCTGAGTCTTCGCGTTGAAGGCCTTGCAAAACTCCATGATGTTGACGCCGTGTTGGCCAAGGGCCGGCCCGACAGGTGGCGACGGCGTGGCCTGGCCCGCGGGTATCTGCAGCTTTATCATGCCTATGACCTTCTTAGCCATTTCTCCCCTCTGACGATTGTCTCAGTTCTTGGCCACCTGTACGAAGTCCAGCTCCACGGGAGTTGGACGACCGAAGATACTCACCAGCACCCGTACCTTCCCCTTCTCTGGCCTCACCTCGTCAACGACCCCGTTGAAGTTGAGAAAAGGCCCATCGATAACCCGAACGCTATCCCCCTTTTCGAAGACGAACTTCGGCTTAGGTTTCAGGACGCCCTCGTTTATCTGCTGGATGATCTCTTCGACCTCGCTGTCCGATATGGGGGTGGGTTCAGTTCTGCTCCCTATGAATCCGGTGACCTTGGGTGTGTTCTTCACGATGTGCCATGTCTCATCGTTGAGTTCCATCTTCACGAAGATGTAACCAGGAAAGAACTTGCGAGTTGACGTCCGCCTCTCCCCTTTTACGAGTTCCACCACCTTCTCCGATGGAATGAGTATCTCCGAGAAGTACTCCTCCCTCCCGAAGGACTTGATGCGATCCTCGAGGGCGGCCTTCACCTTGTTCTCGTAACCGGAATACGTGTGCACAACGTACCACTTATGCGCCATGGCCCCTCACCCCTCCGGGAGCCTTCAACCGAGGATCTTCAGGATCAGGGCATGCACCCCGAAGTCCACGATCCCCAGGAACACCGCCATGATGATCACCAGGACCAGCACCACAGAGGTGGACCCTATCGTCTCCTTCCGAGTGGCCCATGTGACCCGCTTGAGCTCCGCACGGACCTCCTTGAAGAACTGCCTCGTCGCCGCGTATGCGTTTCCGATGTCTATCATTTCGAAGAGATCCTTTTCCGCTCCCCAGTGAGGTCGCCAGGTCAAGGAAATGGCAGGCCAGGAGGGATTCGAACCCCCACCCCCCGGATTTGGAGTCCGGTGCTCTAGCCGTTAGAGCTACTGGCCTTCACCCAAGCCGAAACCATAACCCCAGGAGCGGCTTCCATCACTTGATTTCCCGATGGGGGGTATGTCGTTGGCAGAACCTACAATACTTCTTGAACTCCAGTCGGTCGGGTGTGGTGCGCTTGTTCTTGGTCGTCGTGTAGTTCCTCCGCTTGCACTCCGTGCACGCGAGGGTGACGATCTCCCTCATCTCTCAGCTCCTATCCCCCCTGGGATCAACCCCTACTCGATCACCTCGCTGACCACGCCTGCACCCACGGTGCGCCCTCCCTC